>JBGTII010000092.1:0-3788 GCA_041745735.1 Pyrinomonadaceae bacterium
GGATTTCGAGGGAAATACCCGGCCGCTCGCATTAATTGATTTCCTAGTTGGCGCTCCGTACAACGCTCAGGTACGCGCACTTCAGGCGGCGCTCCCCGAGCGTGCTCGCGTCGGGAGCGTCGACAAGTTCCAGGGTCAGGAGGCTCCGGTCTGTATACTTTCACTATGCTCCAGCTGCGGGGAATATGGTTCGCGTGGACTTTCATTCATTCTTGATCGTAACCGCATCAATGTTGCGATCTCGCGGGCACAGTGCCTTGCGATAATAGTCGCAGATCCGCGAATCGCAACGACCGCGGCCGCGTCGCTCGATGAGATGAGGCTGCTTAACCTTTTTTGCAAGCTGGCAGGTTAAACAGTACTGACAGGTTGCCAGTTGAAGGGGACCTGACTTGCGTTCCGGAGCGCGGACGACGGATAATGCCCAAAACTCCTGTGCCTATTGTGTTCCCAGCATTCGCGTTGTCATCGGTCGATACCGTCGTTCTGGTGGTTGCGGGGCTGGCTATAGTTGCGTTCGGGGGTTACCGGTTGTGGCGCCGGCAACAACGAGAACAGGGGAGCCAGTCACTGGCAGTGCATTCGCCGAATTACAAGTTTCTCAACGTGCAGCATGACGATCAGTCTTTCCAACCCCGTATTGGGGTGGGTGCTCCGCGGATTCCCGTTTCCCAACAAACAGCGCATGCGGGTCCACAACCTGAGCCGGTCGGTCCTGGTAACACCACGGCGGTTGTCGACGTGACCGGCCAATACGGGGTGATTCCACCACCCGCCGGGCTGGGCACGTATCCTGGCGGCGTTCCGGTGTGGGCTCATCGGTATGTTTACTCAGCGGACGAGCTGGGGTATGCAACGCAACAGCAAAAATCGTTTTATCTCGAGTTTCGACGCGCGTTTGTTAGAGGCTGTTACTACGATCTTGAGGGCAACACCAACTACGCCTTTATCCTTCTCTTTGACCTGATCGGCTCGGTCAATTCACAAGCCGGGCTGACGACGGCAGAAGGTCATCTGGAGAAATTGGGGGAGCTCTACCCTAAGACCAAGACCTATATCCGTTCGTCGCTGTACAAGCGGCTCGTAGAGATCGGAATGCGTGATCAGGCTGAGCGACTTAAAAGCGACCTAGAGCGTCAGGTAGGCTACTCGTCATACGATTACTATGGGGGCGACTACTGGCGGTTTGGCAGCCGGCACAAAAAACGGCTGGGTCTCACGGATGAAGAGGAAGTGGTTCTAAATCAGGTTGCCCCTTCGAATAACTTCTTACAGATACAAACCTGCTGCGATGCCGTCATAAAGGTCTACCTGTCGGTGATCAAATCACTGGATGAAGCCCATCACCGCCAGCAGTCGAGCTTAGCGGAACAGATCTCTGTGATCGCTGACCTCGTCGCCCGGAAAGAATTCAGGTACCGGGTAAACAGCCAGAACTATGGCTATGCGATCGATGGAGTAAATTACGAGATCTACCAGCTGATCTTCAAGCATTGCGAAAATGCTGTGAGAGAGCATTTTCGGCACAAGAGAAAACTCGGTACCGAGTCTTACCACGCCGAGGAAGTAAAAACAGAGCTTCACACGCGGCTTTTGAACATGTTGCCTGAGACGACGAAGCAGGGGCTTGCAGAGGTCGAAGGCCCGGACCGCGATACTGAGATCGCCCTCAACCGGCAGAACCCCACCCGGTGGAAGGTCGATCTAGAGCGGCTGACAAAAGAAGTGTCCGGCAACGGCGAGGACTTTGTCGACGCCGTCAAAAACCTCGGGGAATTGAATGCACAAAATCCCTCCGTCGAGATGATCTTTTATGAGGCCTCGAAGCATGCAGCGGCAGTTGACCGCCTTGCCGCACTCGAGCTCTATATGTACTATCTTCATTACGATCTCCGCTCGTCAAAATTTGATGATCGAAAGCTAACAAAGACCGTCCAGAAGAGTCTCTTTACAAACAAGGAGCAACTTCACGAGTTCGACCGGATCGTCAGCGGGCTGGTTTCAAGCCGCGACCTTGATGCCGCGTTACGATCGGCTGCGACCTTTTACGTTCCAAAGCGTCGGCGTATTGAGCTCAATGTCGGCGAGATACGGGAAACGGCAAACAAACACGCCGGCACTGTTGATCTGCTAAACGAATATCTCCAGGACGAATTTGAAGACGAACAAAACAAGATCATCGCGACCGATGGCGGACACGATGAGATGGTCATTCAGATCCTGCCCAAGGCTCTTGAGACGGCACCGGAGAACGACGAGAGCCGAGGATTGCTGTCGCCCGTGCAGCTGGCGTTAGTTTTGCGATTCGAAAAGAATGCTTTCATCCTCTCGCGGGACGAGGTCGAAACATTTGCGAGAGAGAACGGTCTATTTCGCAATCAGCTCATCGATGGCATCAATGATGCCTGCTATCAGCTCATCGACGATGTCTTGATCGAAGAAGCCGATGATGAGTACACAATCGGCGAAAACTATTATCTAATGGTTACTTCTCAATGACGAGCAATATCAAGCCAAAAGAAGCAACGGCCATCATAAACTCACTGACCGGCGGCGTAGTGCCAAAGCTCGGTGTTCAGCATATTACCGTCGGTCGATCGGATGAGATCGCCGCGATGGTCCGTGCTCTCGACGATGTCAAAAACGGCCACAGTCTGATGAAGTTTTGGGTCGGTGATTTCGGTTCAGGCAAGTCATTTATGCTTCATTTGCTCAACGTCATAGCGATGAAGCAGAAGTTTGTCGTTGCTAACGCCGACTTTACGCCGGAGCGCCGGCTGTATTCGAATGACGGCCGGGCGTCGGCACTCTACTCAGCGATCATCGACAACCTTGCCATCCAGACCAAGCCTGAGGGCGGGGCCCTGCAAACGCTGCTCGAAAAATGGATCGAACAGGTTTTGATCGAGACCGCCCGGCAGCATGGCATCTCTCCGGCTGATATTGGTGCACCCCAACATCTGAATCTCGTCACCACAAATGTCTCGGGGACGATCAACCAGCTGACGGATGTCGGGGGCTTTGATTTCGCTACCGTGATAAGTCGCTATCACGAGGGTTACGCCACGGGCAACGACGCCCTGATGCGAAACGCCCTCAGATGGCTGAAGGGCGAATACCACACAAAGACCGAGGCCCGGCAGGACCTGGGGGTGCGAGAAATCATCGACGACCAGAACTATTACGACATGCTCAAGAATTTCTGCCGCTTATTTGTGAGCATCGGGTACAGCGGGTTCATGATCAATCTTGACGAGGCGATCAATCTCTATACGATCTCGACGGGCGCCATGCGGGAAAAGAATTATGAAAAACTCCTTGCCATCTACAACGATTGCTTTCAAGGCAAGATCGGGAATCTGTTCATAAATGTCGCGGGCACCCGGGAGACACTGGAGAACCCGCGTCGGGGATTGTTTAGCTACGATGCGCTCAAAACGAGGCTTGCGACGAACCCTTTCGAAACCGCGGCGATCAGAGATCTGGCACAGCCGGTGATCCGATTATACCCCCTCGATCACAACGAGATATTTGTACTCTTGCAAAAGCTTAAAGCAATATTTGAGCTCAACTACGAGACGACCTTAAACATCGCGGACGCCGATATCCATCGCTTTATGGAGGAGATGTTCAATAAGCCGGGTGCGGCCGAATTTTTGACCCCGCGTGAGGTAATTCGCGACTTCTTGTTCATATTGAACCTCCTCAGGCAAAACCCCGAGGCTGATAAAACTACAATGTTTGGCGAAATAGAGATCTCAGACGAGCGGCCCGATGATCTGGCGCTC
>JBGTII010000093.1:0-7690 GCA_041745735.1 Pyrinomonadaceae bacterium
TGAGTTCGTTGAGTTTATTGAGTGAAATCACTCAGAAATTCTCAAAGAACTCAAAAAACTCAAAACTCAAGGAACTCGTATGATTAGTGGAATCATTGGTAGAAAAGTCGGAATGACGCAGCTTTTTGCTGAAGATGGAACAGTAACTCCGGTTACGGTCATCAAAGCGGGGCCTTGCGTTGTGATCCAGACGAAAAGTGCGGCGGGCCGCGACGGTTATAACGCCGTCCAACTTGGACTCGTTGAGGACAAGCCGGTTCGTCTGAAAAATGTTTCAAAGCCGCTGCAGGGGCACTTTGAGAAAACGGGCGGCGGCACGCCTCCGACCCGTATTTTGAGAGAGTTTCGCCTTACGGCTGAGCCGGATGCTGCGGTCGGCGATCAGGTCAAGGTTGACGTCTTTGCTGACGGCGACAAGATCGACGTCATCGGCAAATCAAAAGGACGCGGTTTTGCAGGTACGATCAAACGGCACAACTTTAAACGCGGCCCTGAGTCGCACGGTTCGATGAACGTTCGTGCACCGGGTTCGATCGGCCAGTCGGCTTATCCTTCGCGTGTTATCAAAGGAACGCGGTCGTCGGGTCACATGGGCGACGAGCGTGTCACGGTGCAGGGGCTGACCATTGCACGTGTCGACATAGAGAACAACCTTATTATGGTTCGCGGTGCTGTACCGGGGCCGAATGGCGGACTTGTAATGGTCAAGAAGGCCTAGTTAATGCTTTGCGGTGTGATCTCAAATGTGAGATCTGAGATCGCAGAGAAACGGAGTGAGAAATTATGCCTACCGTAAAGGTTCGCAACTTAAAAAATAAAGAGGTCGGGGACGTAGAGCTTCTGGATGCCGTGTTTAGTGTCGAATTGAACGAAGCTCTCATCCACTCGGCAGTGATGAACTATCAGGCCAACGGCCGACAGGGAACATCGGCGACGAAAACTCGCGGTAATGTTTCCGGTTCGGGCCGCAAGCTCTGGAAGCAAAAGGGAACCGGCCGTGCGCGTATCGCATCGCTTCGCTCGCCTTTGTGGAAAGGCGGCGGTAATGTCCATGGCCCGCAGCCACGCGACTGGTCTTATCAGATGCCCAAGAAAATGCGTCGCGGTGCATTGCGTTCGGCTCTGTCTGAAAGATTACGCGAGGGGAATCTGCTCATCATTGACGAATTTACATTCAAGTCGCCAAAGACCAGTGAGTTTGTCGGCGCGGTCAGCGGACTCGCACTTGCTGCCAGCAAAAAGCCGGTCAAGACCCTGATCGTCGATTCGCTTGATAATCAGAATCTGATCCTGTCGTCGCGGAATGTCGAAAAGACCAAGGTCACGAACAGTTTTGGGCTGAACATCTACGACATCATCTATCACGAAAAACTTTTGATCTCGAAAGCTGCTCTTGAAGAATTGACAGCATTGCTCGATCCGAAACGTGAAGGAGCAAGCTCAGAGGTTGAGGTTGTCGAAGCAAAGCCAAAGGCTAAGAAAGAAGCTGCTGCTCCGGCAGAAGCGACCGAAGAAAAGCCTAAGGCAAAGAAAGAAGCGGCACCGAAAGCTGAAAAGGCACCGGCGAAAAAGCCTGCTACTAAAAAGGCTCCGGTAAAGGCCAAGAAGGAGGCGACTGAAAATGAGTAATTTAGGTGTTTGGGACATATTAAAATCACCAGTCGTCACTGAAAAGAGCGTCATTCTGAAAGAAGATTCGACGGACGAGAACAGCGGACGCAAGGCCGGACAGGTATTGACCTTTAAGGTTGATAAAAAGGCCACAAAGCCAGCGATCAAGGCCGCTATCGAAGAGATCTTTAATGTAAAGGTCGCAGCGGTCCGCACGGTCCAGTACGACGGAAAAGTTAAAAAGCGTGGACGCATCGAAGGACGTCGTCCGGCTTGGAAAAAGGCTTATGTGACCCTCAGAAAGGGCGAGCCGATGGTTGATTACGCAGAAGCGATATAACGAATGATGAATGACGAATGATGAATATCGAATTTAAGAGATTTATTCATCATTCTAAATTCTGAATTCATCATTTAAGATTATGGGAATCAAGAGATTAAAACCGACATCACCGGCCAGGCGTTATCAAACGTACCTGACCCGCGATGAGTTGACGAAAGGGGCAGTACCCGAAAAATCACTGCTCGAGCCGAAAAAGAGAATTTCCGGCCACAATAACGACGGCCGTATCACGGTTCGACGTCGCGGCGGAGGGCATAAGCGTCATTACCGTATTATCGATTTCAAACGCGATAAATCGGGTATTCCGGGCAAGGTCGCTCAGCTTGAGTACGATCCGAACCGCAGCTCGCACATTGCGTTGATCAACTATCTTGACGGTGAGAAGCGATACATCCTCGCTCCTGTCGGATTAACGGTCGGAACGATGATCGTGAGCGGCGAAGATGCCGATATTTTGCCGGGAAACGCGTTGCCGATCAAAAATATCCCGCTCGGTACACAGGTTCATAATATTGAGCTGCGTCCGGGTAAAGGCGGCCAGATGGTTCGCTCGGCTGGTGGTTTTGCTCAGATCGTCGCTAAAGAGGGCGACCACGCACAGCTCAGAATGCCTTCGGGTGAGGTTCGCAAGGTTCCGGTCGTCTGTATGGCGACTGTCGGACAGGTCGGCAACACCGAGCATGAAAATGTTTCGCTTGGTAAAGCCGGACGTTCACGCTGGATGGGCAAACGTCCCAAGGTTCGCGGCGTCGCCATGAACCCGGTCGATCACCCCCACGGCGGTGGTGAAGGTAAAACATCAGGCGGACGTAATCCGGTAACCCCTTGGGGTAAACCGACTCGCGGTTATAAAACACGTCGCAATAAGCGGACGGATAATATGATCGTTAAAGACCGGAGGAGGAAGTAATTTCAAATCTGAGATCTGAAATTTGAGAAAAAGATATGCCACGTTCATTAAAGAAAGGACCATTTATCGATCTCAGCGTTCAAAAGATGCTGCGACGTATCTCGGACGGAGGTCCGAAACCGCAAGCGATCAAAACTTGGTCGCGACGCTCGACGATCACGCCGGAAATGGTCGGATTGACCTTTGGCGTTCACAACGGCAAACGCCACATCCCGGTATTTGTTACCGAGAATATGGTCGGCCACAAGCTTGGTGAGTTTTCGCCGACGCGTATGTTTAAGGGCCACCCGGGTACTAAAGCGGAGAAGATGGCTAAGAGGAAATAGTGACAGGTGACAGGTAACAGGTGACAGGACAAGAACTCACCGTTTACCGTTTACCGTTCACAGTTAACTAGTATGGAAGCTGTAGCAAAAACAAAATATCTGAAAGGCAGCCCTCGCAAAGCGCGGCTTGTGATCGATCTGATCCGCGGAGTGAGAGTATCGAGAGCCTTGTCGATCCTTAAATTTACGGACAAGCGGGCGGCAGATCCGATCGCTCAGTGCCTGAATTCGGCAATTGCCAACGCGACGTTCAAGGCGGAGAAAGAAAACATCGCCATCGATCCGGACGATCTATGGATCAAGTTGTGCTTTGTCGATATGGGGCCGCACAAACACCGCAGCCGCATGCGTCCGGCTCCGCAGGGACGTGCATATCGTGAGCAGAGGCATTATTGCCACATTACGATCCACGTGACGAGCGAAGAAAAGCCAAAGACCGAGAAAGAATTGGCAATAGAAGCGTCGATGGCAAACAGGCCGGTCGGCAAGAAACTTGCCGCCAAGGCTGCCGGTAAAGATGCTAAGAAAGCCAAGACCGAAAAGGTCGAGACCAAAAAGGCTAAGACCGAAGAGGTCGAGACGCCGATCGTAGCCGCTCCCGATGAGCTAGTGCCGACTCCGGTCGAGCCGACAGCACAGGATATGATGGCTAACGCTGATGCTGCTGCGGGAGAAACTTCTTCGGAATCGCCCGAGCAGGAAGCGGTAAATATCGCGCTCGAAACTGAGGCGGAAGACGCGGCAAATGATGCCGAGGTCGCTGATGCTAAAAATGTTGAAACGCAGACCACCGCTACTTTGAACGAAACAAAGCCGGCCGATGAGGTCATGGAAAAGACGAACGAGGATTTGGAACGCCAGTAGAGCGAAAGGCCGATCTCGAATCTGAGATTTGAGATCTGAAACATAAATTATGGGACAGAAGGTACATCCATACGGCTTTAGGGTCGGATACAACAAAGATTGGCACTCGCACTGGTTTGCGAAACAGGAATACGCCGCATTTCTCGCTGAGGATCTACAGATCAAGCGCGATCTGAAAAAGAAATTTGCCGGCGGCGGTGTCTCGCACATCGACATTGAGCGTGCAGCAACCCGTTTGAAGATCGTCATCTACACGTCGCGTCCGGGTATCATCATCGGCCGCAAAGGTGCTGAGATCGATGCTCTTCGCGAGGAACTTGAGAGAAAGACGGGCCGCGAGGTTATGGTGTCGATCCTTGAGATCAAGCATCCTGAGCTTAACGCTCAGCTTCAGGCCGAAAAGATCGCACAGCAGCTCGAGAAACGCATTATGTTTCGCCGTGCAATGAAAAAGACGATCGAGGAAACTCTTCGTTTTGGAGCACAGGGCATCAAGGTCATGATCGCCGGCCGTTTGAACGGTGCTGAGATCGCGAGAACCGAATGGTCGTTGCAGGGCCGCTTGCCGCTGCACACATTGCGTGCCGATATCGATTTTGGATTCGCTGAGGCGTTGACCACATTTGGCATCATCGGTGTCAAAGTTTGGATCTATCGCGGTGAGATCCTCGACCCGAATGCTTCGATGGCACGCGGAACGACGACCGACCCGATGAATGAGGTCAAGGTCGACCGAAATGCCATGAGAGAAAGACGTCCGAGACGGGACGATCGCCGATAAATATTTGTAAGTATTAGGCTGCCGCGGTAGGCAGCCGGAACCGGAGAAGAAGTTATGTTGATGCCGAAAAAGGTCAAGCACCGAAGAGTAATGAAAGGCCGTATGCGCGGAAAAGCGACACGCGGCGAAAAGCTCAGCTTTGGTGATTTTGGTCTTAAAACATTAGAAGCGGCGTGGATCACTGATCGTCAGATCGAAGCGGCTCGTATCGCGATGACGCGTCACGTTAAACGTGGCGGTAAGATCTGGATCAGAATGTTCCCGGATAAACCGATCACCAAGAAACCGGCCGAAACTCGAATGGGTTCGGGTAAGGGTGCACCAGATCACTGGGTCGCTGTGGTCAAACCGGGCCGCATCCTGTATGAGATCCAGGGAGTTGACGAGGCATTGGCACGCGAAGCGATGCGACTCGCGGCTCAGAAACTGCCGATCAAGACAAAGTTTGTCAGTCGTGCAGACCTCGAGGGAGGCATAGTCTAGAAAGATGAAACGCAAAGAACAGCTCGAACAGCTCACAGGTATGAGCACCGAGGAACTTAAAGATCAGGCAGATGCACTCAAAGAGTCGCTTTTCCGCTTGAAATTCCGAAAGACCTTGGGTGTTGGCGAAACGGTCAATGACATTCGCCGCGAAAAGAAGACATTGGCGAGAGTTTATACCTTGCTTAATAACAAAGATGTGAAGGGCGAGGCCCCTAAAGCCTAGTCCGCACGGGAAAATATAATGCCAAGAAAGAAAAAAGACGAAGAAATAGCAGCCGAAGGCGTCGAAACTGCCGTTGAGGAGACCGTGGTCGAAGGGACCGCAGTCGAAGCTCAGGCTGAAGAAGCGGCACCTGCCGTCGAAGCAGATGCGGTTGAAGCAACTGCTGTCGAAGAAAAGCCTAAGAAAGCTGCCAAGGCACCGAAAGCTAAGGCTGAGAAAAAAGCTGACGACGGTTCGGAAGTAAAGGCTAAGGTCCATAAGCGGGCTGAAAAGGTCGGCATCGTTGCTTCGGACAAGATGGATAAAACGGTCACCGTTCGCGTTGACCGCCTCGTAAAGCACCCGATCTATCGCAAGTACGTCAAAAAGCGCAAGAAATTTATGGCGCATGACGACCTCGGAGCAAAGATCGGCGATAAGGTAAAGATCGTGGAAACACGGCCCCTTTCGGCAAGAAAGCGTTGGCGTGTTGTTGAGATCCTTCATAAAGCAGAGTTATAGAGTTTATTGAGTTCATTGAGTTTGTTGAGACTCAAGAAACTCAAAAAACTCAATGAACTCAACGAACTTTTCGAACGGAGTGAGAAAGTTATGATTCAGATGCAGACCTCGTTAACGGTCGCAGACAATTCAGGTGCAAAGCGGGTCGTTATGATCATGCCGGTCGGCGGTTCGACGGCAAAGATCGCTCGGCTCGGCGACACGATCAAGGTGACGGTCAAAGAAGCTTCGCCCGATGGCACTGCCAAAAAGGGAAAGGTTTATAACGCTGTTATCGTCAGGACCCGGAAAGAAGTTCGCCGCAAGGACGGAACTTACATTCGCTTTGACGAAAACGCAGCCGTTCTTATCAAAGAAGACGGCACACCGGTCGGAACGCGTGTTTTTGGCCCAGTGGCCCGCGAGCTGCGTGAAAGGAATTTCATGAAGATCGTGTCATTGGCACCAGAGGTTATTTAACCAGTTGGCAGTCAGCGGTAAGCAGTTGGCAGTCAAAAGAATAAAGAAATGAAAACGGAAAAGACAGGAACAGTAAATAGCAGGATCAAGCGCGGCGACCAGGTCGTGTTTATAGCGGGCAAGGAATACAACCGTTATGACAGCGCGGGTACTCGCCAGCCGTATCGCGGCAAGGTGATCGCGGTCGATACTCGTGCGGGCAAGGTCAAGGTCGAGGGTGCGATGATCGTCAAACGTCACCGCAAACCGGTACCGCAGCTCAACCGCGAAGGCGGCATATTTGAGCGAGAGGCTTGGGTCAGCTCGTCAAATGTCGCGTTGATCGATCCGGAAACGGGTAAACCGACCAAGGTCAAATACGAGATCCGTGACGGCAAGAAAGTGCGGGTTGCCAAGAGCGGCAAGCTCATCCCGGAAACTGCTTGGGCCAAGAAAGAAGGCAAGAAAGCGATTGAGGACGAGGAAACACCGGCGGAAGAGGCGAAGTAGTTTTATCGTTTGGAAACGGAATAATTCCGGGACCCAAATAATCGGAAGATAAGAAAATGGCTAGATTAAGAGAAAAATACAAAAAAGAGATCGCTCCGGCTTTGGCCAAAGAGTTTGATATCAAAAACCCGATGGCGATCCCCAAGATCGAAAAGGTTGTTGTAAACATGGGACTCGGCGAAGCTTCGGCAAACGCTAAGATCCTAGATGTCGCAACCGAAGAGCTTAAGGTTGTGACCGGCCAAAAGCCTGTTATCACCAAGGCGAAAAAGTCGATCGCGGCTTTCAAACTGCGTCAGGGTATGGCTATCGGCACGATGGTCACGCTGCGTGGCGAGAGAATGTACGAATTCTTGGACCGTCTGATCTCAGTCGCTCTGCCCCGTGTGCGCGATTTTCGCGGCATTTCAGGTAAGGCTTTTGACGGACGCGGAAATTACACACTCGGTATTCGTGAGCAGTTGATCTTTCCGGAGATCGATTTTAACAAGGTCGATAAGACCCGCGGTATGAATATTTCGATCGTCACTACGGCTCGAAATGACGATGAGGCCCGCTCGCTATTGAAAGCGATCGGAATGCCGTTCAGACAATAAGAAAATGGCGAAAATTAGCAAAATAGTTACAAACGAACGCCGCAAGGAAAAGGTCAAGCTCTGGTCGGCCCGCCGTGCGGAGGCAAAAAAGATCATCAATA
>JBGTII010000094.1:0-5733 GCA_041745735.1 Pyrinomonadaceae bacterium
GAAAGAGTATGGTTTGATCGATGAAGTCATCGAGCATCGGGAGAAGTAGTTTGGAGCCCCGCCTTTAGGCGGCTGCTCTGACCGGAGGCCGGCTAAAGCAGGTACTCCAAACACAAGCCTATGTCTCAATTTCGTAACGCCTAAGAGCTGCTCACTTGTTCGTTTTGCGGTAAATCGCAGAACGACGTTAAGAAACTGATCGCCGGGCCGGGCGTTTATGTTTTCAACGAGTGCATCGACATCTGCAACGAGATCATCAACGATGACGAGCAGACCAGCACGACCGCCGTTCGGACGAACCTGCCTAAGCCACAAGAGATCAAGGCATTTTTGGACGAGTATGTCATCGGCCAGGACGAATCGAAAAAACGGCTCTCCGTCGCCGTCTATCAGCATTACAAACGTATCGAGCTTGCCAAACGCCGCTCTGATATCGAGCTGCAAAAATCTAACATCTTGCTCATCGGCCCGACGGGCACGGGAAAAACACTGCTTGCTCAGACGCTCGCTCGCCAACTCAGTGTGCCGTTCTGCATCGTCGATGCGACCAGCCTGACCGAAGCCGGTTACGTCGGCGAAGACGTCGAGAACATCCTGCTCCGTCTGCTCCAAGCGGCGGGCGGCGATATCGAAAAAGCACAGCAGGGAATTATCTACATCGACGAGATCGACAAGATCTGCCGCAAAGACGACAACCCGTCGATCACCCGCGATGTCTCCGGCGAAGGCGTCCAACAGGCGCTGCTAAAAATTCTCGAGGGCACGGTTGCCAACATCCCTGCCGGCGGCGGCCGCAAGCATCCGCAGCAAGAGTTTCAACAGCTCGACACGACCAACATCCTGTTTATCTGCGGCGGAGCGTTCAACGGGCTGGAGAAAGTTGTCGAGAAACGCTTTCGCAACAAATCGCTTGGGTTCCAGGCCGACATCAAAACCAACAAAGAGCGTCACAACGATTCGATCGCCAAACTCGAGCCCGAGGATCTCATCCATTACGGCTTGATCCCCGAGTTCGTCGGCCGTCTGCCGGTCATCGGCACGCTTACCGAGCTTGACGAGTCCGCACTGGTCACCATCCTGACCGAGCCTAAAAACGCTCTCATCAAGCAGTATCAGAAAAAGTTTGAGTTCGATAATATCGGGCTAAAATTTACCGACGGAGCCCTCACCGCGATCGCCCACGAAGCGCACAAACGCAAAGTCGGAGCCCGCGGCCTGATGATGATCCTCGAAGAGATCCTGCTCGAATCGATGTATCACCTCCCGTCCGAAAAAAAGGTCACCGAGATCCTCGTCACCAAAGAAATGATCGAACGAAAGGCTCCGGTCTTCGAGATCGTGCCTCGTTCGGAAGAAGCGGCGTAAAGTTCGTTTGCGAGTTAGATGGAAAAGGCTTCGTTCAGAAATGAACGAGGCCTTTTTAAGTCGACAGATAATTTAGGAGAATCTAATCTCGTGATAATATACAAACCTAGGAGAAAATCAGGTTGCCCAATTAAGTAGATGCCAGGACTCAACTTCTTGACACAATTTATGCAACAAGCGACGGTATCAGGGTCCCGGTCGACCGTTTTGCAACCATTATTGTGGCTTACCGGTATTCTGGCTTCCGGCCTCTTGGTTGCAGGATACTATGGCCTACCTTATTGGGTGTTAGTAATATTCGCGGTTCCCCTAGGACTTTCTTTCCTTTTTGCACTTTTTTTCTACGCGTTATTCGCTTTTAAAAATCCCGATCTACTCAGATCGGAGCGGTACTCTTTATCAAAAATGGCCTTGGAAAAAACTTTAATTGGCGACAGTAGCGCAGGTTTGACAGAAGTATTCGATGTACGAAACGCTATTGCTGTTGAACCTGGGACCGAAGAATTCAAGCTACCCGCTGCGGAGGTGGACGAATAATGCCACTCTTCGGTATAGCCGTAACCTCATCGACTACCAACGAAATGAGAAATGAGCTAACAAGTGTTTTCTCATCCGCCCTACCTGCGTATTGGCACTGGATTGACGACTTCTGGATAGTCAGATGTGAAGCCGGTGTGACCGCTAAATCTCTTCATGAATGGATAGAAAAGCGAACCGATATAACTGCCACCATGTTGGTGATTGAAATAAAGGATGGTTTCAGCTACTGGGGACGTTCGAAGAACGAAGCTTGGGACTGGCTTAGCACTTACGGTTCTGCCAAATAGAAATCAGCGAAGCCATACCAAGATCGTTCGATTGAAAGCGAGCAACTTCCAAAAAAAACCTAATGACGAATACCGATCTAACAAGCGCGATGCGGGGAAAGAACGATGAGTTTTACACGCAGTATAGTGACATCGAGAAAGAAATAAACGCCTATCGTGAATACAACCCTGACGTGTTCCGAGATAAAACAATTCTTTTACCTTGCGATGATCCCGAATGGAGCAACTTTACTAAGTTCTTCGCGCAGAACTTTGAGACATTTGGTTTAAAGAAACTGATTAGCACGAGCTACGCCGAAGACAGTAAAGTATACGGCGTCAACACTCAGCCGAGCCTGCTCGAAATTGGCGATCCGAAGTACGACAAAAAGAAAACCAAGATCAAGGGAAAGATATACACGCTGACCCACGATCAAAACGGCGACGGAAAAACAGACGTTAACGATTTGAAGTGGCAATACCTTGAGGGCGACGGAGATTTCCGAAGTCCTGAAATCAAAAAGCTGCGTGACGAAGCAGACATTATTATCACCAATCCGCCATTCTCGCTATTTCGGCCGTTTTTAGCATGGATCGTGGAAGCCAACAAACAATTTTCCATAATCGGTAACATGAACGGGATAACGTATAAAGAGGTTTTCCCATTGATTAAGGCAAACAAAACGTGGCTCGGACCAACAATTTCTAGTGGTGATCGGGAATTTCGGGTTCCCGACTCATATCCAATAACTGCAACCGGCTGGAGAATTGATGATAACGGAAATAAGTATTTGAGAATTAAAGGCGTCCGATGGTTCACAAACATTGACCACGGTCGAAGGCACCAGCCATTACAGTTGATGACGATGGCAGACAATTTGCGGTTCAACAAAAAGCTTAACGGAATGAAATCATATGACGTGTTCGATAACTACGACGCAATAGAAGTTCCGTTCACTGACGCCATTCCGAGCGACTTTACGGGCCTTATGGGCGTCCCCATCAGTTTCCTCGACAAATACTCGCCGGAGCAGTTCGACATTTTAGGAACTGGTGACAACGGTCTCATTGATGACGAATACAAAAAAACCCCAGGCCTCACGAAAGAGTTTGTTGCTGATTATTACAAGGCTGGTGGAAAGGGATCATATAACGAGGGCAACCCAACGCCGGGTATCTATAAGAGTGGAATCGCAAGCATGGCGTACAAAAGAATCTTCATTAAGCACAAGAAATAATTCAGCATGAAAACAACTCTTCAGACAGAAATAACGGTCAAAGAAATTTGCGACGGCTTTATTTACAACGAGCTAGAGGGTAAAGGTTTGTTTGGCTTATCAGGCAAGCTGACGATTCAGCCTGAATATCAGCGTAATTATATTTATGCAGACGGAAAACGGGATGTTGCTGTTGTCGAGTCCATTCTTAAGGGCTATCCGTTGGGTCTAATCTATTTCGTCAAGACTAGCGACGACAAGTTTGAAGTGTTGGACGGTCAGCAGCGCATCACGAGCTTCGGGCGTTACGTGACGGGCAAGTTCGCGGTAAAAGACGAAAACGGAATGGAACAGTATTATCACGGAATTGCTGCGGACAAATTAACAAAGATACTTGAAACAAAGCTTACCATTTACGAATGCGAGGGAACCGAAACTGAAATTAAGGAGTGGTTCAAAACAATCAACACTCAGGGAGTTCCGCTCAATGATCAGGAACTTGCTAACGCGCTCTATTCAGGTCCGTTTGTTACGCTCGCGAAGCAGGAGTTCAGTAATACCCAAAACGCAAACATACAAAAGTGGAACGCTTACATTTCAGGAAGTCCGAATCGCCAAGACTTCCTGCGACGAGCTCTTGAATGGGTAAGCAAAGATAATGTTGACGGGTATATGAGCCGCCACCGTAGGGATGACAACATCACGGAACTTAAAACTTATTTCAATAGCGTGATCGATTGGGTTTCCAGTGTCTTTTCCGATATCGAAAGCGAAATGCGTGGCCTCGAATGGGGACGTTTGTATGAAGAACATCATCATAAGCCCTACGATCCACAGAAAGTCTCAGAACAAGTAAAAACACTGTACGCAGATTCTTATGTGAAAAAGCGCAAAGGTGTATTCGAGTACATTCTTGGCGGTTCGGTTGATACGAAGCTACTTGAAGTCCGTGTCTTCGATGACGCTACGAAGAAATCCGTCTACGCCAAGCAGAAAGCCGAGGCTGATGCAACCGGAACTTCAAATTGTCCTAACTGTACGCTTGGCCACGACGCCAACAGAACAAAGATCTGGGCATTAAACGAAATGGACGCCGACCACGTTGCGGCTTGGAGCAAAGGCGGAGCAACAGATATCGGAAATTGTCAGATGCTTTGTGTCCCGCACAATCGAGCAAAAGGAAATAGGTAAGGCACAACAGATGTGGCAGTACGGCGTAAGCACTTGACACCAAAAGCGACATATTTTATATTTCCTAAATCCAAAAAACACAGAGCAGTTCTTCAAGCGGGTTGGATATCAGGATCTAAACTTTTAGGAGGAATTTACTAATGGCTGAGACTGGACATGCTAAGAATGTTGCTAATTTTGCGACGTTGATCGCTTTTTGCACGGGTTATGGGGCGGATTATGCTCCGACGAACGCGATGATCGATCTGGCGGCGTTGAACACGGCTTTGGCATCCGGCAAATAACGTTCTCAGTTTACAGACCGATAGAAAATCATTGTTTTGAGGCATCGTAATATTGTAATATCAGAGCGGTATGAACGTGCTTGAGACAATTCGCGAAAAGGTATTTCATCTGCCGCCTAAAGCTCAGGAAGAGGTTTTGAGGCAGATCGAGCAGATCGAAGAGCGCTACCACATCAGTGAGAACCCCGCCGGATCAAACGGCAACAGCAACGATACATACCCGCTTCGTTTGATAGCCGATCTTGCAATGGACGTTGGTGTAACAGACTTCGCCGAACGGCACGACTTTTACGCAAACGGCAAACTGGAGGACTAAACTCTTTTGGCACAGCAGCGTCTCTTTCTCGACACCGCTTATATCTACGCTCTCTTTAACACCCGCGATCAATGGCACTCAAATGCCGTCAAGTGGCAGGAAATACTTGAGGCCGACAACCGTCCTCTTACAACCACCCAACTAGTTCTTGTCGAAATAGGGAACGGGCTGTCCGGTCAACCATTTCGCCAGAAGGCAGCGAGCGTCATCCGCTATTTACAAGATAATCCACTCGTAGATGTAATTCCGGTTTTACCGGGCATATTCGCTCGTGCTTTTAAGTTATTCGAGCAACGGCAAGACAAAGAATGGGGACTCACAGATTGCTTTTCATTTATTGCGATGCAGGATAACGGACTAACCGATGCTCTGACAACCGACGATCACTTTCGCCAAGCTGGTTTTAATGTCTTACTCCTGGATTAGGCTTAACCAAAACGTAAGGGGTCAGGCCTGCGATCTTGGCGTAATATTTCAGGACGAAAAAGAGGCTGTCTGAAAAGGCGGTCTTTTTTTTGGCGCAAAAAGGGGTGAGAGGCTTTAAAATGTATGAA
>JBGTII010000095.1:0-14243 GCA_041745735.1 Pyrinomonadaceae bacterium
TTTGCGGCCGCCGGCTATGGCCAGATCGATTCGGTCATCGGCCAAGTGACTAGCTCAAGCTCGGAGTCTTTCGCGGGCGCCATAAGCGGCAACGGCCGTTTTATCGTTTTTGAATCGACGGGTAATATCGCGACTGAAAATCCTCGAAACGAGGACGGTAATCGCGAGATATTTTTGTTCGACTATGCCCAAAGACGTATCTTTCAGATCACAGATACCAAGAGCGTCCTTTACGATACCAGCATCACAACCCCGATCTTTTTCAATGTAAGGGTTGAGATCGTAAATACGCGCCCTGTGATCAGCAATGACGGAAAGTGGATCGTCTTTAGCTCAAACGCAACATCGTCAACACCGGTTGCTCCTAATGCTACAAATCCGGGATCGTTTAACGGCAATACGTTCACTTCGCCGACGCCGACCCCAACGCCGACGGTCACGCCGACTCCGAATGCAACGCCAACCCCCACACCGACAGCAACGCCCACACCGTCAGGCACGCCTACACCAACGCCAACTCCGCCGACAAATCCGTTGGCAAGTGATGGCAATCTCGAATTGTGGATGTACGAGATCCCTGCGTATGCACCGGTGGCAGATCTTTCGGCGGGTGATAACATCGCCTTGGCCAATTTAGCAGGTGGAACATTTACTCAGATCACTAACTCGATACCAAGCCAGATGCCGAGACCCGCCTCGACAACGTCGGGGGCATTTGTTGCGGATGATAATCACGATGCTAGTATTAGTGACGATGGCAGTGTCGTCGCATTTGCATCGACTAGGGATCTGGTCCCCTGTGTAGGAAACCCGCGGAACGCGACCGCTCCCTATGAGGATAATGACGAAATATTCACCTATTCTCGAAGCGCGACTCCGGGATGTTCAGGAGGAACTGCGGTCGGTCTTAGACAGGTAACTAAAACACTTCGCGGCCCGATCTCCAATCCGATCTACAATAAAAATCCGACCATCTCCGGTAACGGGCAGCGCGTCCTTTTTACAAGCACCGGTGACAATCCGATAGTCGGCATGACCGGCGGAAATAATCCGCTGGCTGACCGGAACGAAGAGATATTCTATAGCGATCTTGACGCTCTGGGTGCGCCTGCAGGCACAAAGAAACAGGTCACGGTTACTAAGTCAACCAACCTTGGCGACCCGGTCAATATTCTTGACCTGGGCCGAAGGATGAGTCGTGACGGTAGGTACATCGCGTTCGATTCGTATGCGGATCTTGCAAATGAGAACAGCGGCACTAATTACACATCATTTGCTCTTTATCTTTATGATACAACAACCAGTACATTCAGACGCATTTTGGCGAGAAGTGACGCCGACTCCGCAGCTACAGGGGGCGATCTAGCCCGATATCCGGGCTTTACAGACAATAATGCTTCGGGCGCCCCGTCGACTCTTGTCCTCGAGACAAGAATGAATATAAAGGCGGACGGCACTATACCGACAACAGCCGCTGACGGCCTCAATCCGAATGAGATCAGGCCTGCACAAATATATTCGTATCCATTAAATATCCCGGCTGCGACAGCGACCTTTACCAGGCTTGCGACGTTCCCAACACCAACAAATTTTCTCGCTTCGACCCAGTTGATTCCCAGCGATTCGATACAGAGGATGGCATTTAACCTTTCCAATACTGAGTTGGGTACCGGTAATTTTGATGGCCAGGCCGAGGTTTATTATTTCATTCAGCCGACGAGAACCGTTACATCCCGTCTCAGGGGCTTCAGTCTCATGACAGGCGCCAGTGCGATGCCAGTCTCTCAGACGGCGCTTCCGACGCCAACCCCTACACCTACTCCATCGCCGACGCCAACCCCGTCACCGACGCCAACGCCTGTTGGATCACCCACACCCACACCTACGCCGTCACCGTCTCCGACGCCCGTGACGCCACCTGCGGTTCATGGCATCTCACCGGGTATGTTGGCTATATTTAATTTTCCGCGACCTCAGCTAATAACGCCTAAGACGGCGGTAGGCGACATCACACGGGCACCCAGCCTTCCGATCGAGTTGAGCGGCGTGACAATGACCATCAATGGAGTTGCGTGTGGATTGAAATCGGTTGATGGTGACAAGATCAATTTCGTCGCTCCGTTGGCTCTTGCCAGTGCCGCTGCGGGCACCTCATATCCTGTTGTGATCAACAACAATGGGCGGGTTCTAAAAACCAACTTCGTGATCGTTCCAACTCGTCCCGATGTTTTCAATGAGGCAATGTTTATTGGACCGGGCGGTCGGGCGAAAATGTTTAATGTGACTAATCGCGTTTATACCAAAGAGCCGTACGTAATAAGAACGATCAGGCGACGGGGAAATATTCTGCGGCCGAGTGTGCTACGTGTGTATCTAACCGGAGTCGCGAACGTAGCCCCGGGGGCAATAACAGTTCGTATTCGTGACTCAATAATCTCAGGTACAAATGTTTTGTCTAATGTACTCGTGGAACCAGGCGTGTATATTGTGGATTTTGAGCTGCCTGCCGCCTTAGAGGGAGCCGGTGATCAACCGTTGGTCATAACGATCTCGGCGGGTACTGTTAGCTTTTCTTCAAGACTAGACGATACATCGACCAAAGTTTTGATTCTTTAAGACGCCCTAATTGGGAGTGAAAAAGGCGGGGCAACCCGCTTTTTTTGTGCTTTCAAATATTTGCTATGAGCGTATAATCCCAAGCTTATCTTGCTAACCCTATTCCCTTGTATTATCCTTATTTCTATTAGTTATTTCCTGAGAACTGGATTTATTTCGCGCTTTATTTATTACTGGATAATGACTCAACAAAATAATAATTGAGTTAGGGAGTTCCGCAAAATTATGTCGGGAAAAGACGTTAACACAATGAAGATCGCACCTAAGGTGTGGAAGAACGGGGAGTTTATTGATTGGGACGACGCCCGCATTCACGTCATGGCTCACGTCGTCAATTACGGCTCGAGCGTATTTGAAGGCATCCGCTGCTATGAGACCATCGAAGGGCCGGCGATTTTCAGACTTACCGAACACATGCAGCGGCTCGTAAATTCGGCCAAGATATATCGGATGGATTCGGCTTTCTCACGTAATGATTTTTGTGATGCTGCCGTCGAATTGGTCAGCAATAGCGGTCTTGATTCATGTTATCTTCGTCCACTCATCTTTCGCGGACTTGATCCGGAAAAACCGGCATTTGGCGTATATGGGCTTAATAACCCGATCGAATCTTATATAGCCGCCTGGCAGTGGGGCAAATATCTCGGCGAAGAAGCTCTCGAATCGGGCATTGACGTATGCGTGTCGAGCTGGACGCGTATCACGTCGAACTCAATGCCCGCGATGGCAAAAGCCGGTGCGAATTATATGAATTCGCAACTCATCAAGATGGAGGCGATCCTCGGGGGATTTTCCGAGGGGATCGCTCTCGACGACCGCGGATATGTATCCGAAGGCTCGGGCGAGAACATCTTTTTGGTCAACGGCGGTAAGCTCATTACCCCGCCACTTGGAGCATCGATCCTGCCCGGTATCACGCGTGACTCTGTCATTCAGATAGCACGCGAAATGAGTATCGAGGTCATTGAAACCTCGATCCAGCGTTCGGCACTTTATTTGGCAGACGAGGTCTTTTTCACCGGCACGGCGGCTGAGATCACACCGATCCGATCGGTTGACCGCATAACGGTCGGCTCCGGGAAACGCGGCGAAATGACCGCTCGGCTACAGGAAGAATTCTTTAAGGTCATCAAGGCCGAGCGACCCGCTCCGGGCGGAGCAGAATGGCTCACATTTATAAATGCCAGCGGAGAAAAAAAAACAGCGTCGGCTTAAATAACCGATAATTAATTGCATTTAGACACGCAAATCGACGAACCGGTGATGGCTGGTTCGTCTTTTTTTGCGCCTTTATGTCCAAGATCCCATCTAATCGGCAACATCCGCACAATACAACAAAACCCGCAAAATGCGCTTGCAAAATATAAAAACGGGTGTATACTGCTTTCAATCAAGCAGTACTTTCACTGATCGTTACCCATTGGAGCAGTTCCTGCGGCTCTGTCGATCTATTAAGTGGTTCAAGGAGATCCCAGCTTTACTCCTAAACCTTGGCACTTATTTCCGGCTTGAAAACTGAACGGATCCCAGCGTTTTTTCTTCGATTCCCAGTTTCCCAAGCTTTTATATCAAGGGGTAGTTGAATTTATTCGCGCGAATCGCGGTTATTAGGAGCGCTCATCTCTTTGTGAGAACGCGCCAGAACAACCGTCAAAAATTTCATTCGCGTAAGAGGGGTATCAAGCTGGTAGATTACTTAATACATTTTCTAAGGGAGAAAAAGATGAGAAATATCAGTTTTCACAAATCCGTATTACTGATTTGTGGATTTTCACTAGTCGTAGTTGGCGGTTACACGGGAAGTGTTTCCCATGCGAATCTGCCGGAAAATATGCCCTCGCGGGATCGGACGATGCTTGACGAGCCGCGTCTTGAAGCAAAAACCAAAGAGTTTTCGCTGAAAATTGATGATGCGACAAAAAAATCTAAGGAAGTAACATTTGAAAAAATCACTAAAAACGACGCTGGCGAAGATGTTAAAGCTCCGGCTATCGGAGTCGTATGCTTATTCGCAAATACCGCAAACACGCAAAAGCTGAATACGCTCCTCACGATTGTAAACCCGCCTAATGAGACCGATGTGTCTAAAGTCACTTTTAAGACCACGGATAAAGCGAGCAATGACAAGATTGAGGTTAAATGCTCGGCAGACGGGACAACGGACGCGACGATCACGATATCAAAAATCGAGCCTGAGCAGACGGATACTTCTATCGAAATAAATGGATCGCAAATCAATCTCGACAAGACAAGCGGCCTAAATTTGCTGGCCGAGCAGGAGATTGACCTGAGGGTAAAGAGCTGCGTCAGACTGGAAGCGTCGTCTTTTGAGGAGTTCTTCGATCTCGATCTTAGCAGCACCGATAAAACGATATGGAAGATCAAGGGCAAAAAAAAGTCTGATACAGCTTTCAATCTCACCGCAACATGTAACGGTGTTCCGATCACCATCAACGGCGCTAAGGACGCGATTCCGGTGAGGGTAATAAATGTAACCATACCGTCAGTAACCCTCGGCTTGAATGAGAAGAAACCTGTCGATGGCGGGATCCTTACGTTCGATCCGGACAATCTTTCCCCGACGGTGAAACTGAAAGTTGATTGCGGCGCGGCAACTAAGGTCATCTGCGGCACAAGCGAAATCAAGAGCGGCAACGATACAGGATCCGAAAATATCTTACTCTCCTCCGAATTCGGAAGTTTTGGCGTGGCAAGTTTTGTCGTCAACATCGTAAGCAACAAATATTCTCTCGCAATCTCTGCTCCCAGCGGCACGGCCGTTTTCGTCGACGGGGGCAAATTACCGCTGTTCGCAATAGTCAAAGACGAAAAGGGGACTACGCAGTCGAGCGCTCAAATTAAATGGTCGCTGGTCGACAACGACGTGGATAAGCAATATGTAAACCTTCCAAAATCAGACGTATCTGTACAGGTTACGGCGTTAAAAGCCCCATCCGACAACAAGGCGATCCGAATCAAAGCGGAGGTTGTAGGACAAGCCGACGCCACTGACGAGATCGCTATCGTTGTTCAGGGCAAACGAAATGTGGTCGATTTTAAGCCGATTGAAGTTCGCATCGACATGCTCGATCAGCGAACGGCCTCCGACCTGTTCGGGGGGGTCGCGTCGAAGGAGTATCGCATCGCAAAAATTCGCATAGTAAACGATCTTCCCGCCAATCGGGGCGGTGGAGCGGCTAGTTCGATACTGTTCTTCAGCGATTCGCTGGAGTTACGCGTCGCTCTGGAAAAGAAATGCAAATCCAAGAATTGCAGAACGGAAGAAGGTTGGAACCGGCTAACCCGTGAAGACATCGCTTATATAAACAATTGGGAGCCTTGTAATGACGCGAAGGATAATTTCGAGCGTAACGAAACTCTCACGCGTGACGTGCGGGCATGCGAGTTTGTTTACAAGGACGAGGATGCCTCTTGCACCCAAGAGATCAGGGAGCCCGTAGTCGACAACGTTTCCGAATCCGAAAAACGGAGACTTATTAACGACTACAACGGCCGGATAACAAAGTGCAAAAACGCAGCTGACAGAAATCAGTTCATCTGCAAAGAACGCCAGAAATACCTTGCCAAGTTTGGGGGCTGCGGTGAGGACGACCTCGAATGTCAAAATCGCTTTAAATTCTGCACCGCAAATGCGGGCATGATTGACAGTCTGACGAATACCCAGTGGATCCCGTTTCGACCCTTTATTTACCAAGTGGTGGCAAATACGCACGACAGGCGTGACGAGCGGAGCCTTCGCAGCCGACTATTTCTCGGAGCGAATTTCCTGGCCAGCGGAACGTCGTTTTTCACTTCTTTCTTAACGCTCAAAAGCAGTAACGATCTGCCGCTCGCTCTCGAAAAATATCAAAATCTGTTGATTCCCACGATGCAGAGGCTGTTTCCGAGTATGCGTGAGGTGCAGCGTCAAAACATCATTACGGAGATTCTTCCCCCGCTTGTAGAGCTTCCCTTCGGCTCTGATGTAAGCAAATACGTCTTTTTTCCGAAGGGCGAGATCGAGGGCATCTTGCCTGAGCACGACGTTCGTATCGTTTCGATCAGCTCTTACAACATAAAGGTCAGAGTTGGTCTCGTCCAGAAAGGCACGTTGACGCAAGTGCCGTGAGACCTTATGTGACGGTCATAAAATTAGTTGACTGAATGAAGCAAATTTACCGGCTTTATCGCGGTGGAACAAGGGGACAAAATCAAAGACGAATATGCGCACATTTACCGACAAAGAAATTTTGGATCGGGTGGCCGGCCTGTCGACATTTAAGGGATTTCCGAACGGGATTATGGACGTTTGGATACGTTCGAAGGCAGATATTTTTGATTCGTTTGACGATAAAGCCTTTACCTATGAATGTTATGGTGATGCTAAAAAGCCAAAGTTTGTCATGGCCCGAAACGGCACGACCAATGCCGGATCCTATGGATTGCTCCATTTCGACAGATACAACAATAAGGGCTGTGCGGTTCTCAAATCGAACGTGATCGTGTACGGATCACACGCTTATGGACTGCATAATGGGAAACCCGCATATCGAGAGGTCAAAAGGTTTCCGTACTTTCGAGATGGGAACAAGAACCAGAAAGCCGAAGAGATCGGGAAAGAGTATAACGACATCATTGGAGCTAACATTCACCGCGCCGGACAAAATTCGACGGTCATTAACAATTGGTCAATTGCTTGTCTTGTCACGGCTAATCTGACAAAGTTCCTGACGTGGCTCGACTTTATGAAAAAACGGCCGCTGACCGTTTGTATCCTAAAAGAATGGCCGTGATTAAGTGGAGAATATCTAATGCCTACAGACCCTAACTCTGATTCGAAGTATCTGATATCGTACCGTGCACTTAGGCGGGCGATCGGAATGATAGGTATTGCTCTGCCGATCGTTTTAGTGCTGGGCGAAAACCAATTTGGGAAACCCGGCATACTCGATTCGATCAGCTCGTATTACTGGTCCGATTCGATGAGAGACGTACTTGTCGGCAGTTTATGTGCGATCGGGGTCTTTTTAGGGGCTTATCGGGGTGACCGGAATTTGGATGTGCCCACGGGCAGATTGGCGTGCGTATTCGCTATCGGCGTGGCTATATTTCCCTGCTCACAGCCGCTGGAACCCAGAGCATGGTATAACTACGTGCACTACATTTCAGCAGCGGGGCTATTTCTGAGCCTTGCGTATTTTTGTTTATTCTCCTTTACTAAACAAGATGCCGGCACCAATCCCACACCCAAAAAACCACTCCGCAATCGCGTCTATGTCACATGCGGAGTGATCATCCTGATATCCATCGCAGCGATTGCCATACTCGGTGTCTTCCCGCCGGATAGCTCAGTGAAAAATTATGTATTTTGGCTTGAGGCTTCGGCAATTTGGGCCTTTGGCTGGTCGTGGTATATCAAAGGTAAAGGGCTGGGAATAATCCAAGGGTAGATTGGTCAACGCAAGCCTTGTCCAAACTGCTCCGTACCAAATGATCCAATACCGTTCAGGCGAAAGCTAAAGGTCAGGCGGTTCTCTTTCCGAACACCGACGTTGAAAGTGTAATACTGTAAAGCTACCGAACAGCAATCGTATGCGTACCCGAGCGTGTAGAGCGAGCTGATCATTGGGGATTGTTTTGCCGCCCGGCGGTTTTGAAAGTCAAAGAAAAACGAGGCTCCGCCGTATAAACCCTCGTTACGATTTCCCACAAAGACTGACGGACTCCATTGCGAACCGCGAAGGGTTCCCGGCTCTTTGCCGTTCACATCAGCAAACTGGGCCAGAGATGGTATCAGCGTGATCGCACGCGTGTAATAGAACGTTTGAAATAATTTGAACAACGGCTTATCGTATCCGACTGTGGCCGAGACAGCCCGCGGGCCCTCGCCACTCAAACCGTAATCGAGACGGGCGTTCACAAATATCGTTTTCTGCGGGCGATATGTCGCGTCGATATTTAGCGGCGAAAACCGTCGCGGAACGCCGCCGAAAGTATAAAAACTCATCGCCGTCATCGGCTCGATCTGGTTGCGGAAACCCGGCACCAATGCCCCGCCAAATGTCTTATCGATAAAATATTTACCCCTGATCGACAAACTAAACACCTCGTACGGCTGTACCGACGCCGCATTTGCTGTGTCGCCTTTTTCCTGCAGCAATTTCTGAGCCTCGCTCGTCACCGCTTCGCCGTATCTCCGGGTATAAAACCGGTTTATGATGCCGTATTCGATCTCGTTGGTGTTCGTGATCGTATCGACATGGTCAAATCTTATTATCCGGTTAAAATTATCGACGCCCCTAACTAGACGATAGGTCAAATATGGTTCAATGACGTGTCGAAATCTGAACTTATCGTTCTTACCGTAATAGTTCTTTGCAAGCGCGACCGGCCTCACGTCAAAGGTAAATTCGCCGTACTTGCGTACCACGTCCTTACTGATAACCCGGCGCAATGCGTCAAACGAATTAGAATAATAGGTCACGCGTGCCGCGGCAGTCGTCGTGAAAGTAAAATATTTAGTGTATAACGGTAAGATTACCTGCGGATAGATATCGAAACGCTGGACTGCCGAGGGCGTAACGATCGGGTCATGGCCGGTCATCCGCCTATACAATCCAAGGTCGTCGACCTCCTCGCGTCGCGAGACTCCTTCAAGGCTCGTCTTGAACGAAAAATACACACCGTGGAGAAAAGACGGCATCGACGGGCGTTTCTCAAAATTGATACTCGGCAGATTTCGCGTCTTTTCTCTAACGTTTGGTATTGAGATAACCTGAGCTCTCGCAAGTATATTCAGCGTATAATCGTTCCAACTTTTATTAATAAACACCTGCGAATTTTCGATCGGCGAAATGATCTGTTGAATGCCGTCCGAAAACTCTTGTCGAAAAGCAAGACTTGAGGTCAAACGAAAATCTGCGGCCGCAGTAAAACCATTTGGGAAATAATGAACACCTTCGGCGTAAACGATGGACCCGCCCTGATCGGGGTGCGTCGCGTCTGCCTTTGGCCCGAGCACTCTGTCCTTTACTGCATAAAAGCCGGCATTAAAAAAGGATCGTGAATTTGCTCGCGTTCTCAGATCAAGTCCGTAACCAAATCCGCGTTTGCTGTAAAGGTCTCCGCGAAAAGTCACATCAGCCGAATCGCCGAGCGTCTGATAGTATGCCGTCGAAATACGCAGCCCCTTTCGCCCCGAATATCCGACCGTAGGCGTTAGAAAACCAGAGCTGCGGGCTTTGTCTTTGATCGAAATTGAGGCGAACGGAACTATCAAAAGCGGGATATCTTTAACGCGAAATCGGCCGTTTTTTAGCCGCAACCTGTCGTTTAGCTTGATACTTGCTCGGTCCGCGGTAAAACTCCACTTTGGAACAGCTTCGACACATGCTGTGAACTTACCTTTAATTACGACAATCTCTGTTAGCGAGACGCGTTCGACCCGCTCGGCTGTAAAATAGATCACCGTCCCGTCATTAGTCTGGTTGGTAAAACCGGTGGAATCCTCAAACGTCCCAAGCTTTGTCTTGTAATTCCAAACCGCCCGGGCTCCGGTTATTCGCTGGTCGTCGCCCTGGTCAAATATCACGCTGCCGATCGCGACCATCTTGTTCTCCGCCTCATAGATCGTTATCTCGTCGGCCTGCATCCGGTAGATGCCGTAATGAGCATCGACATTGCCGATATGTTTAACGATGCGTTTGCCCGCCTCGCCTTCGATCGTTCGCCGGTCGGAATTTACGACCACTTCGCCGTCGCCGCCTTCGGGTTCAAAGCTCGGTTTCTTTTTTGCCTTCGGCGCCGTCACGCTCTGTTCGGCCGAGATCGGGTTGATATTTGGTGTGTCGGTTATCGGATTTGAGACCTGTCGCTCGACCGGATTTGTCTGTTGCCCAAACGTGGAAAAAGAGAGCAAAAAGCAGGAGAAACAGAGGATTGTAAGATTACGAAACCACATTAAATCAATAAGTTAGTAGTTTGATGCTAACACGAAAGCAAATAAACAATAAAGCCTTATGCTAGACTAAACTTTCCCTCATTATTATGTGGGTCACGGCTAAGCAAAATATTTTGGTCGTCGAAGATGAAGAAGTGATTCGCTCGATCTTGCGGCAGCTTCTCGAAGCCGAGGGTTACAATGTCTTCACTTCGGACAGCACAGAAAATGCCGTGCAAGTGTTTTCCACCAACGAAATAACCCTCACACTTACCGGTCGACGCTTTATAGAAAGTTAAAAAAGTACGAGAGTTAGCGGCTATCTAGCCGACAATTCGAGCACAAAATAGTCGGTGTTCTCAATGCGGATGATCCGTCCGCCCGAATATTGGTCAAGGAAAAACTGGTTAGCGGCGTAGACTTTTCCCCTCAAAATATCGTCACCGCTCATTTCGCTCTGAGCGATCAGTTCCGGTGGAAACCACGACTCTGATGATATGCTTGCGGCTTCGGGTACTTTTACACGCTCAGCCTCGGCAACGACCTTTGCCGAATCAGCAGGCGAAAACCGCAACACCGCGACCAGCTTTTTGCGAGACAGATCCTCTTTCCAGGCAATATCTTCAGCTTCGTAAGGAATATTGGCTATCAGCCTTAGCTCCTCAATATTGGATCTCGCAGTGTTGGAATTTTCATTCTTCTGATTTGCCGCCGATGGCGCATTTGCAGAATTTTTGGCCGGGCCGCCGCATGCGAGTGATAGCACTGCGATCATCATGATCGAGAAATTGGCGAGAAACTTTCCAATGGCCATTTAACGATTGTAGGTGGATACGGATGTATTTTGCAATTTCGCCGTCCCCTTACCCCGTTGTTGCCCCAATCGCACAGGCCATTTAAGTATGATAAAATCTCATTTTACACTGCGATAACACATAGTTTTATGACCCCAGAGATCAAAGAATCGATTACCGCCGCCGATGCAGAAAAAGAGCGCTGGGAAAGCGAGACCCTGCAAAGAGTCCTCGACAGGTCGCCCGAACGCAAAGAAAGATTTGAGGGCATTTCGCTCGAACCTGTTGACCGGCTTTATACCGAGACGGATGTCGAGGGCGCGAGCGAGGTCGGCTTTCCGGGCGAGTATCCGTATAAACGCGGCATCCACCCGACCGGATATCGCGGCAAGTTATGGACCATGCGGCAGTTTGCCGGATTTTCGTCGCCGGAGAATACCAACGAGCGTTTTAAGTATCTGATGGAACACGGCCAAACAGGCCTCTCAGTTGCGTATGACCTACCTGCACTCATGGGCCTCGACGCTGATTCTCCTTTGAGCGAAGGCGAAGTCGGAAAATGCGGCGTCGCCGTTTCCAGCCTTGCGGATTTTGAGGTTTTGTTTGACGGCATCCCGCTCGATCAGGTCACGGTCTCGCAGACGATCAATGCCCCGGCACCGATCTTTTTGGCGATGTATCTGGTCGTTGCCGAAAAGCAAAAAGCCGATTTCAACAAGATCTCAGGCACCTTGCAAAACGACATCCTAAAAGAATATATCGCCCAAAAAGAGTGGATCTACCCGATCAAACCGGCGATGAAGCTGGTCATTGACACGTTCGAATACACGACCAAGCACGTCCCGAAATATAACCCGATCTCGGTCAGCGGGTATCACATTCGTGAAGCTGGTTCGACAGCGTTGCAGGAACTGGCGTTCAAGCTGCGTGACGGGGTGGAGTACGTCCAGTACGGCGTTGACCGCGGGATGGACGTTGATGAATTTGCCCCGCGGCTCTCGTTCTTTTTTAACGCGCATAATGATTTCTTTGAGGAGATCGCAAAGTATCGGGCCGCCCGCGTCATCTGGGCTAGGACGATGAAAGAGCGCTTTAGTGCGAAAAATCCGCGCACGATGCAGCTGCGTTTTCATACACAAACGGCGGGCGTTTCACTGACCGTGCAGCAGCCGCTCAACAACATTGCCCGTGTCGCGATACAGGCGTTGGCCGGCGTGCTTGGCGGCACGCAGTCGCTGCATACCGATTCGTATGATGAGGCACTCGCCTTACCGACCGACGCGGCTGCACTCATCGCGCTTCGCACGCAACAGATCATTGCTGAGGAGACCGGTGTCGTTAACACGGTCGACCCGCTCGGTGGTAGCTGGTTTGTCGAGTCTTTGACGCAAAAGATGATCGACGGATGTTTTGATTATTTTGAAAAGATCGATGGCTTTGGCGGCATGGTCGAGGCGGTTGAGGCCGGGTTCCCGCAGCGTGAGATACAGGAATCGGCGTATCAATATCAAAAGGCCGTCGAACGCAAAGAACAGGTCATCGTCGGTGTCAATAAATACGCAATGGAAGAGGTGCCCTCAAACTACCAGATCCTCCAAATCGACGAGAGCATCCGCCAGCATCAGCTCGAACGCCTTGCTCACACTAAAGCGACCCGTGATAACGGTGCAGTCGCGAACGCTCTCGAAAAGTTGAAGCAAGCCGCAAACACCAACGAAAATACAATGCCGTCTATCATCGAGGCAGTCGCCGCTTACGCAACGGTCGAGGAGATCTGTGTTGCTCTGCGTGACGTATATGGCATTTACGAAGAGCCTGCATTTTAGATGATGGATGAGATCCTGTCGATAACAGCAACAAATTCGCCACCGGGAATTAGCCTCGGTGTCCGCGGTGAGGTTCTCGCCGTAGATCATCTAACCAAAAACGGCTATCGTATCGTCGTGACAAATTTCAAAGTTCCCGTCGGCCGCAACAGCAAGGGCGTTTCGGTCACGGGTGAGATCGATATTATCGCTCTGGATGGCGACACGCTCTGTTTTGTCGAGGTCAAGACGCGACGATCGGATGAGTTTACGCCTATTATTACGAGTGTTAATCTTCGGAAGCAGAGGCAGATAATACGCACTGCCAAGGTCTATCGCCGGATATTCGGTGTTCGCGAGGTTCCCTTTCGATACGACGTGGTCACGGTGTTGATGCCAAAACACGCCGAAACTGAGATCGAGCTGACACGCGGATTTTGGAACGAGGCAAAGTTTCGCAAGGCTAATTGGAATGATGAAACTTGGATGTGATTCGTGTAAACTTATCCCCACGTTATCGCGTATTAAATTAGGCAAAGGAATAAAAACATTATGAAATTTTCGATCATTTTACTCACATTATTTTTGTCACTCACAGCCTTTGGAGCCTCGATGGGCACTGGTTCGGACATCTCTGGAAAATGGTCGCTTGCGGCGGACGCGGGCGGTCAGGTAGTTTATGTCAGTCTCGAGCTCAAACAGACGGGAGACACCTTTACCGGCACGTCTAGCTCCGATATGGGTAACGGAACGATCGATGGCGGGAAGGTCACGGATAAAAGCTTTACGGCGACAATGCACGCGACCATTCAGGGCAGCGTGGTAGATTTTGCGATGACCGGGACCGTTGACGGCGATAAGATGAGTGGAACGCTATCCAATCCACAGTTTGGCTCGGTTCCCTACACCGCTACGAAAAGTAAATAAGCGGCTACATAGATTTTTATTAAAATGAGGCTGTCTGAAAAGGCGGTCTTTTTTTTGGCGCAAAAAGGGGTGAGAGGCTTTAAAATGTATGAATGAGGAAGAAAGGGAAAGTTGTATTTAAGAGGTATGAGCAGAATCAGCCGCTGTTGCTGCCGCCGAGTT
>JBGTII010000096.1:0-7390 GCA_041745735.1 Pyrinomonadaceae bacterium
TGGATCGTGTTTACGATCGCAATTCAGGTCGCATTTTCGGCATTTTCGTCGATACCCGCTACCGCGGACTACATCTCCGGCAGAGCGGACAAAACCCGCGACACCTCGATGGTTAGGGTGTTCGTTTGGCAGGTCGGAATGAAAATGGCGGCCGATCATTGGTTTCTCGGTGTTGGTTCTGGCAATTTTGGCGTGGCCTTTAATGAATCAAGAGCTGCATTTGCCGCCACGAGGCCGAATGACAAAACGCCTGAGTATGGTCAAGATTACATGTTCGAACGGGCTCATAATGAAGCATTGCAGATATTCGCCGAATTGGGCGTCGTCGGCATTCTTCTGTTTGCCTGTATCTTCGGCAGCTTTATTGTTCTAGCGGTAAAGGTTTTCATAAGAAGGCGGTTCAGGCTGTCGCCGATGCTGTGGGCAGCGATCGCGGGGGTGTCGGGATTCTTTATCAGCTCGATGGTAAGTTCATTCTCGTTTCGGGCAGCACAAAACGGTATTGTTTTCGTAATGGCCCTTGCGGTGGCGGTTTATGAGCTAACTAAGGGCGGTACAAAGCCAACCGCTGCGACCCCGACCATAAGACCGTTGAGCCGTTATTTTATTCCGTCAGTGGTCGCCGCTGTGCTTTTGACGGGTTTTGCTGCTCCCAGAGCCGTTGCCGAATATTATCTTTACCAAGCCGAAAGAGCGGTTGATCATACGACCTCCGCCCTCCTTTTCCGCACTGCTTTGCGGCTCGACCCTGATAATGCCTCCGCTTATTATTATTTTGCGAACCGCAGTAGTGTTGACCACGACGATCAAACCGCGGCCAAGATGCTTAGGATCGGAATTGATAAGGGCATTGGTGTCACGGTGACTTACTCGCTGCTTGCGAAATATCAATTGCTTTCAGGCGACGCGGCCGCCGCCGAGCAAACTCTTGCCGAGGCAGTTCGTATCTTTCCAAACTCAGTATTTATGCGGGTACGGTTTGCCACATTCCTTAGTGACCATAGAAAACAGCCCGAGGCAGATCGCGAGATGGAATACGCGCGTTCGATTGACGCCGGACAGGCTAACGGCTGGGAAATCCTCATTCGTGGTGGCAGCACTGTAGCATTTTACGCCGCAAAAGCAGACGCCAGTATCGCACCGCCTGTCGAGTTAATACCAGGAAATGCGGTGTTCGAATATCTCGACGAACCGCCCTCCAATTAGCCGTTATCCGTTAGAAATATTCGTAAAACGTGTTAAACTGGTTTTGCTTAAAGCCTATATTCTACGCGAGCAACAGCTACAGTTAACATTAAATGGCGAACGAAAGTGCCCGTTTACCATCGCGAATTCTCACCATCTCAAGGAACGCCTTTCGCGAGGCCGTTCGGGATCGGATCTTGTACAATCTGATCCTTTTCGTTCTGCTGATAACGGCGAGTGCGATCTTTCTGAGCGAACTGTCCGCCGGACAGGAATCCCGAGTCATCGTCAATCTTGGCCTCAGCGTACTGCTCATTTTCGGAACATTCATCTCGATCTTTGTCGGCGTCAGCCTAGTGTGGAAAGAGATCGAGAAACGAACCGTCTATTCGATCTTTTCAAAACCCATCGGCCGCGGCGAATTTATAATCGGTAAATATATTGGCCTCTGTCTGACATTGCTTGTGAACGTCGCGATCATGGGCATCGGAGTGTCGCTCGCGTTGCTATATGTCGGCAACGCTGCGCTTGCGGGCAAGATCTGGCCCGCCGTGTGGTTGATTTTCTTTGAGCTAACGATCGTCACGGCTGTGGCGATAATGTTCTCGTCATTTTCAACTCCGGCTCTGTCCGCCCTGCTAACATTCTTCGTCTTTATCATTGGTAATTTCAGCACCAGCCTACGCGAACTGGCACAAGGGATGAACTCGACTGTCGCCCGTGCCGTCTTCGAAGGCGTGTACTACGTGCTGCCAAATCTTTCGCATTTTAGCTTTATCACCGAAACGTCAAACGGCATGACACCCCCGGCGTCGATGGTCGGCGGCTCGATCCTGTACGCGGTCGTCTTTGACATTATCCTATTGACCATAACGGTCCTCGTTTTCACACGGCGTAATTTCAAGTGATGCAAAAAAATGCACTTACCAGCATTGTGATGCCCGTGGTGATACTGATCGCGGGCTTTGCTGCTGTTATAGCATTGAACGTATACGTGGAGACAAAGCGCCCGCCGCTGCCCGACGGATACGCCGACGCCGATCTGAATATGAACGGCTCAAACCTACGAGGTTACGCGTTTGGCATGGAAGGCCTCATCGCCGATTGGTATTTTATGCGCTCGCTGCAATATGTCGGCGACAAGCTATTGAGCCAGGGAGACAAGACCATCGATCTTAATGACCTGCGTGGGCTAAATCCGCGACTGCTCTATCCCATGCTTGAAAATGCGACCGATCTAGACCCGCATTTTATCGCCGCGTATTCCTATGGAGCAGTTGTCCTACCCGCGATCGATCCGCAAAAAGCCATCGACCTGGCCGAAAAAGGCATCGTCAATAACCCTGAACACTGGCGGCTTTATCAGCACCTCGGTTACATATATTGGCGGCTCGGCCAATTTGAAAAAGCGTCTGAGATATACGAAAAGGGCTCTAACATCCAGGGCGCATCTCCATTTATGCGAATGATGGCGGCGGCTATGAAAACCGAGGGCGGGAGCCGACAAACCGCACGTGCGATCTACGGCGAGATGCTCGCTACTGGCGAAGACGAACAAGTCAGGATCACCGCGGACCGCAGCCTAAAAGAACTAGATTCGATGGATGAACGTGATGCCATCGACAGGGTGCTCGCCGAATTAAGGGAGCAAAACGCGCGCTGCATGAATTCGCTCGGCGAGATATTGCCGATGCTCCGCAATGTGCGGCTGCCGGAGGGGCGTGACTTTAAGCTCGATAAAGCAAACCGTCTGGTCGATCCGTCCGGAGCACCTTATCTGCTCGATGAAGAAAACTGCCGCGTTAAACTCGACCCGGAACGCACGGAGCTGCCCGTCAAATAAGCTATGGAATACGTTGTAGAGATCAGCGATCTATCAAAAGATTACGAGACCGGCTTTTGGAAAAAGAAGCGGGTACGTGCCCTCGACGGCCTCAGCCTAAACGTCTGCGGCGGCCAGATATTTGGCTTTCTCGGAGGAAATGGTGCGGGCAAAACCACGACGATCAAACTGCTGATGAGCCTCATCTTTCCCACGACAGGCTCGGCAAAAATACTCGGTCGCGATATTTCGGACGTTCAGATGCACAGCCGTATCGGCTATTGCCCCGAGAACCCGTATTTTTACGATTACCTGACGGCGATAGAGCTGATGGATCATTTCGGGCGGCTTTTCGGATACGACGCCGCCAAACGCCACTCACGGACAGAGGAGTTGCTAACGTCCGTCGGACTTCAGGAAAAGGATTGGAAGAAACAGCTGAGAAAATACTCGAAAGGCATGCTCCAGCGCGTTGGCCTTGCCCAATCGCTAATTAACGAGCCAGAGATCGTCTTTATGGACGAGCCGATGAGCGGACTCGACCCGGTTGGGCGTCGCGAGATTCGTGAGTTGATCGCCGGGTTGCGTGAAAAAGGCGTCACCATCTTTATGTCCACCCACATTTTGTCAGACATCGAAGCCCTCTGCGATGAGGTCGCCATATTGCGTAACGGTAAACTCGCGGCTACCGGCAATCTGAGTGACTTGTTGGAGAGTAGCGGCGAGGAGCGAGTGTTGGAGGTAAGCGTCCAGGGAGTCACGGCCGACTCGATATGCGAAGCGGTCGAGTTCATCGCGGGTGCATCAATTGTCTCAAAACCAAATGGTGCGAATATTCAAATACTTGACGAGACCGACATTGATGCCGTCCTAAAGATCACACGCGATGCCGGGGGCAACCTGACATCGATCCAGCCTTTGAAACAGTCACTCGAAGAGTTGTTTGTTAAAGAGACGGGCGGAGCCCAATAACCCTTGAACCGAACCTGATTTGGATGTAATTTAATGCCAAAATCTTAGCCCAAACTTTAACAGGAGCGATGTATGATATCCCGTATCTTTAGCTTTCGATCATTCACCCCTTCTGCCTTAGTATTTGTTTTCGCAGGCATTCTTTTGCTATCCGGCTCATCCGAGGTTTTCGCGCAAAAGAAAAAACCTGCTGCGAAACCGGCAGGCGCAAAAACAACCTCGGCTCCCAGAACCACCACCGCGCCCGCTCCGGCGGGAAAATGTTCGGGCTCGGATCTCACTGTTGACGAGATCAATCAAGCACTCGCTGTCCATAATTTTGAACGCGCAGCATACAATGTTGCCCCCCTAAAATGGGATTGTAAATTAGCCGCAATGGCTCAGGAATGGGCTGATCGCGGGGTTTTTGAGCATCGCGACACGCCCTACGGTGAGAACTTGTTCGTCTCGGCGAGAACCGACCTGACGATGAACCCGATGATCGATATGTGGCTGGCGGAGAAAGCTTTTTGGAATAACAAGGCAGGAAGCTGTGCCACCGGGAAAGTATGCGGCCACTTTACACAGATCGTTTGGAAGTCGACTACCAGGATCGGATGCGGCGTCAACCGCAAAGCGTCCGGCAACTGGAAGTTGCTGTTAGTGTGCAACTATGACCCTGCCGGTAATAAGGGCGGCCCAGCATATTAGCTTGCGGCCTTGATCGCCGTTACCTTCCAGCGGATGTTGGCACGGTCATCGTCCTTGGTAAAACCATCAAGCGTAAGCGTGATCGGTATGGTTTGATCGGGCCCGAGGATCGTCTGCTGAACTGGAACTACGAGTATCTTACGTTCACGAAGCACATCATTAAACTGCGTAACGACAGCAACATTTACCTCAAGCACTGAGATCGTTTTGCTCCCCTTATTACGGATCTTACCGTTGATATACATGGAGATGGTACCCATTCCTGTGGGGGACTGGACTGTCCCCTGATCGGTCGAGATGATGATGTCCTTATTGAGTTCGGCAAATTCGGGCGAGCCCTCGCGATAAGAACCTTGCAGGATCTTGGCGGTCTGCTCTTCCATTGACGGCGTTCGCGACAGCAGCCAGATCGCTCCTGCGATCAGGACAAGCCCGACCAAAATACCGACGATAAACACAGGGCTAACGCCCTTTTTTTCTTTCTCTGCATTAAAAAGCTCGTCCATAAATTTCCCTCAGCTAAATTAGACACCAAGTTTCGGCAAAAGGTTTCAATAGGTTATCATTTTGTCCGAAGACCCAAAAATGTCCGCACACCAGCCCAAAGTTTCACCGCAGCCAATGTATGTCGAGGCCGCTCTGCCTGTGCCCTTGCGACGCGTATTCACGTATCGTCTGCCCGATGAAATGCGTAGTGTTATCAAGCTCGGAGCACGGCTCAAACTCCCGTTTGGACACAGAAATGTAACCGGATACGCGGTCGGCCTACACAACGAACTGCCCACCGATGTCGATATCGACGAATCTAAGATCAAAAATGTCATCGAGGTCTCGGACGATGAACCGCTCATCACACCTGAGATCCTCAAACTGACACAATGGACCGCCGATTACTACGCCAGTTTTTGGGGCGAGATGCTCAAGGCTTCGCTTCCCGCCGGTATCAATAACGAAAAGGTGCGTCCAAAACGCCGCAAAGCTATTCGATTGATCACGAAGGTAATCGATGCTTTCGATAAGCCTCTGACAGATCAGCAGCAATGGATCATCGACCTGCTCGCGACCAACAGCGGCGAGATGCTTTTTACCGACGTGCTTGAGCAATGCGATGTCGGTGCCTCGCCGATAAATACGCTGGCAAAACGCGGCATCGTGGAGATCTATGTTCAGGACGTTATGCGAGACCCGCTTGCCGGTGCCGCTTTGCCGGGACGCGAAGATCTGATCCTTACACCCGAGCAGGAAACGGCATTTGATGCGATCACTACGGCACTGCAGAAAGAAGATGAATTCAAGGCCTTTCTGCTCCATGGCGTGACCGGCAGCGGCAAGACCGAGGTCTATATCCGTGCAATGCAGTCCGCACTCGACTCGGGACGCTCAGCGATAATGCTTGTGCCGGAGATCGCTTTGACACCGGTGTTTTCAAGGCGTCTGCGAAGAGTTTTTGGTTCTGATGTCGCGATACTTCACTCAAATTTATCCATCGGTGAACGCTACGACGAATGGCGTCGGATCCGTCGCGGTGATGCCCGGATCGTGATCGGCACGCGTTCGGCGGTTTTTGCTCCGGTCGAGAATATCGGCCTCATCATCATCGACGAAGAACACGATCCGTCATACCGCCAGCACGAATCGCCGTTTTACAACGCCCGCGATGTCGGCGTAATGCGAGGCGCGATGGCCGGAGCAGTTGTCGTTCTGGGTTCGGCGACGCCCGCGATGGAATCGTTTTACAACGCTAAGTCGGGCAAATACACATATCTTCGCCTGCCCGACCGCATCGGCGGACGCGGCTTGGCAACAGCCGAGCTGATCGATATGCGTGAGGTTTTCAAACAGGCGGGTAAAGATGTCGCTCTGTCACCGCAGCTTTTGGGCGAGATCAAAGAAACTCACGCGAAAGGCGAGCAGGTCATTATTCTGCTCAATCGTCGAGGCTTTTCGCAATTCGTGCTTTGCCGCACATGCGGCGAGACGCTGAAATGCAAAAATTGCGACATCACGCTAACGTTTCATCGCGGCGACGGCAAGCTGCTTTGCCACTACTGCAATTACCGTGAAAAAGCTCCGCGCATATGCCCCCACTGCCAGAGCGAATATCTCTACTTCATTGGCGAAGGCACCGAAAATATTGCTGATCAGCTTGCGAAAAAGTTCCCCGAGATGCGGATCGCACGCGTCGATCGCGACACCATGTCGCACAAAGGCGAGATCGACGATGTTCTGCTCACATTTGCCGACGGCGGCCTTGACATGCTCGTCGGGACGCAGATGATCGCCAAAGGTCACGATTTCCCAAACGTGACGCTCGTCGGCGTCATTTCGGTCGATATCGGATTGGGCCTGCCGGATATGCGTTCGGCGGAGCGGACTTTTCAGTTGATAACGCAAGTCGCCGGACGCTCGGGCCGCGGCGAAAAACCTGGGAAGGTTCTGATTCAGACTTACTATCCCGAACACTACGCTCTGCGGCATGCCCGCGAGCAGGATTACGAGGGGTTTTATAATGAGGAGATAAGGTTTCGCGAACGGCTAGCCTATCCACCGTTCGTCGTCCTTGCAAGCATCTTGGTCAAGCACCGCGACCTCGCATACGCCTCGCGACACGCAAACATCTTGCGGCGTTCGCTCGACGGCGCAAACACATCGCGTCACGTTCGTGTGCTCGGCCCCGCCCCAGCTTCTATCTCGCGTCTAAAGAACGAATACCGTCTGCAG
>JBGTII010000097.1:0-12573 GCA_041745735.1 Pyrinomonadaceae bacterium
AGGGCAAATATTGGGAAGCCCAAGATCTGCTGTTCAAAAAGCAGCCCGAGTGGGGCACAAAGCACGGCCCCGCGACCGGACCGCCTCCGCCGCCGATCAACCAGCTTTTCGAGAAATACGCCAGAGAGCTCGGGCTCGACACGACCAAAGCCTCTGCCGCGATCAAAGAAAAGCGTTTCGACGCCAAGATCGCTCAGGACAAAAAAGACGGCCAAACCCTCGGCGTTCGGCGTACGCCGACGTTTTTTGTCAATGGCCGCGAGCTCGTGACGTTTGGCGAACCAAGTCTCAGAGCGTTGATCGAAGACGAACTCAAGAAGTAAATAATTTAATGCGTCTCAAGGGATCTTTCATGACCGCGGGTTTTACGATACTGCTCGCAGCGGTATTCGTCTTTCCGCTGTTATTGATGGTCATTGCCCCTCTGCGGCAGCCGGGCCTGCCTCCGCCGCGTGGGCTGGGTGAGGTGATCCCGTTAACCCCGAGCCTACAGTCTTTTAGAGACGCGTTTAGCCTCGTCCCGCTCGGACGCTCGATATTGAATTCGATCTTCGTCACGGGCATTGCCGTTCCGATAACGATCTTGACAGCGTCGTGGGCCGGACTGGCGTTGACATTAATGCGAGGGCGTCTGCGGGTTGTGATCGTCGCCGCGCTTGTTTTGCTCGCGACTGTGCCGCTTACGGCCGTTTGGATCCCGCGGTTTGTACTGTTCGACAAACTCGGCCTTATCGGGACGTATGTGCCGCTCATCGCTCCCGCCCTTATGGGCGGCAGTCCGTTGTTCGTGCTGTTTTACGCGGTCGCGTTCCACCGGATCCCGCACGAGGTTTTTGAGGCGGCAATAATGGAGGGCTGCGGAGCTTTGCGTCTGTGGTGGCGGGTCGCTTTGCCGCTGGTTAAACCGACGACGGCTGCGATCGTTTTGCTTTCGGCTGTGGCATTTTGGAGCAGTTTCATCGACCCGCTGTTGTATCTAAGAGCGGAAAAAGATCTGACCGCCCCGCTGATGATCCACAGCCTCGACCTATTAGGGCCGACCAATTGGCCTGTATTTCTGGCCGCTTCGTTGGTGATCACATTGCCTATCGTAGTCGCATTTTTTGCCGCTCAGCGTTTATTTCAAGGAAAAGAAAGGGGGGGCTCATGGTTAGGACGTTAATTTCACTATCGCTTTTGATCACTATCGTGTGCGGAGTGGCGGGCTGCGGCGGAGGCGGTCAGCGAACGGGTTCGGGCGACGGCAACCTTATTCGCTTACAAGCGTTTGGCGATCCGGCCGAGCTGGATGCTTATAAAGAGCTAATCGCCGCGTTTGAAAAAGAAAACCCCGATGTCCGCGTCGAGTTTATCCCGGTCGGCAAGCAAAAGGACCACATGGCTAAACTGACGACCAGCTTTGTCGGCGGCCAGCCGCCCGATCTGTTCCTGATAAACTTTCGCCGGTTTGGGCAGTTTGCGGAGAAAGACGTTCTAGAACCGCTCGGACCCAGAATGGCGGAGCGCGGCAAGCTTACGGAAAGCGATCTGTACGAACAGACAGTCGAGGCGTTCAAATACAAAGATACGCTCACCTGCATCCCGCAAAACGTATCGAGCCTCGTGATTTATTACAACCGCACTCTTTTTCAAGAGGCCGGTGTCCCGCTGCCGACCGCCGACTGGACGTGGGACGATTTTCTCGCGGCGGGCAAGGCTCTTACAAAGGACACGAATGGTGACGGCAAAACGGATGTGTACGGGCTCGGCTTTGAACCGACGCTGATCCGCATAGCCCCTTTTATATGGCAAAACGGCGGTGAGATCGTCGACAACCTGGAGAATCCGACCCGGTTCATGTTCGATAGCTGGGCGGCCGCGGACGCCCTCGCGTTCATCCGTTCTTGGTATTCTGATCACAAGATCGTTCCGAGCCTTGTCGAAAACAAATCCGAGGATCACGAGTCGCGTTTTTCCCGCGGGGGCTTGGCGATGATACCGCACAGCCGCCGATTTACTGCGACTCTGAGGGGCGTTCCCAATTTGGATTGGGATGTAGCTCCGCTGCCGCAACGCCGGAAAAAAGTAACCGTGCTCCACTCCGACGCATATTGCATGGCCAAAGATTCAACGTCAAAAGATGCTGCGTATCGTTTTATCGAGTTTGCTCTGGGCACGACGGGAGCAAGCATCATTGCTAGATCGGGACGCACCGTGCCAACGGTCAAAACGATCGCGAACAGCCCCGTCTTTCTCGACGCAACACAAAAACCGGCGTCGGCAAATGTTTTCTTAGACTCGATCACGTCAATTCGACGCACCCCTAACATCGGCAGTTGGAACGAGATCGAAACGCGTGTCGACCCCCTCATCGAGGAATGGTATTTCAGCGACGGGCTTCCGAAAGAGCGGCTCGACCGGGCCGTCAACGCGGCGACTGTCGGCTTGTTTAAGGGGGTGTCACCTTGAGTTTTGGCCTGGAGTTAAAGAACATTTCGAAAAACTACGACTCGTCGGCGGTGCTGCAGGATATTTCTTTGCAGGTCAACGCGGGAGAGCTTCTGGTGCTGCTCGGCCCGTCGGGCAGCGGTAAATCGACGCTGCTGCGGGTGATCGCCGGGCTGATCCCCGCCGACACGGGCGAGGTCATTATCAACGGCAAAAACGTCAGCGAGGTGCCGCCTGCGAAACGCAATGTCGCGATGGTCTTTCAGAGTTATGCCCTGTTCCCGCATCTGACGATCTTTGACAATCTTGCGTTTGGTCTCCAATCGCGTAAGGTCGAAAAAACACTGATCGCGGAAAAGGTGCAGCGTGTCGCCGAAGCTTTGAGGCTCGACCGTTTTCTGCAGCGTTACCCGCGTGAGGTTTCGGGCGGCGAACGGCAGCGTGTGGCTCTCGGGCGGGCGTTGCTGCGTGAACCGTCGGTGTTTTTGATGGACGAGCCGCTGTCCAATCTCGATGCTCAGCTGCGTTCGCAGATGCGTGTCGAAATATTGCGGCTGCACGAGCAGCTCGAATCGACAATGGTCTATGTCACGCACGACCAGCTCGAAGCCCTCAGTATGGGCGATCGGGTCGGCGTCCTGCGTGACGGGCGGCTCGAACAGATCGGCACGGCCGGCGAGATCTACCGCCATCCGCGTACGTTGTTTGTCGCGCAGTTTATCGGCAATCCGATGATGAACACCGTCCCGGTCGACGAGGTTAGCGAGTCACATATTATCTGGCGTGGACACGAGACGCCGATCTCCCCGCATCAACAAGCCGCTCTGAAAACCGCAACCGGCAAGCAACTGCTCCTCGGTATCCGTGCCGAGCATATCTCTATCGAAGGCTCGCGTTGGGCGGTCGGTACGCCGCCAAAGAGCCTGCTCTCAGCCGTCGTCGGCCGCGTCGAGCTTGCGGGTGACCAGCAGTTTCTGACGCTGGATGTTGACGGAGTGACGGTGACGGCGAGGTGCGAACCGGATATGGCGGTCGCCAGTGGCGGCACGGTGCGGATCTGGTTTGACGCAAACAATCTGCATATCTTTGATGAGGAAAGCGGCCTGTCGCTGGCGGAGGACGACGCGTGATCAGTCGAGAGCAAATGGCCGGTGTGTGGCTCGCGACGCCTTTGCTTGTGGCGACGACGCTGCTTGTCCTGATACCCGCGGTCGTGACGTTCGTCTTTGCCTTTATGGATTTCGACGGGCTCTCGACGATGCGTTGGAACAATTTCGCCAATTTCTCAAAACTGTGGAACGACCCGCTGTTCTGGACGTCGCTCAAGAATTCGTTCTACATCGCCGCGATCGGCGTGCCGCTGAGGATGACGCTTGCGCTGTTCATCGCCCTGCTCCTGTCACCCGAACGCCCCGGTGCCGCGACCGCACGAACCTCAGTCTTTTTGCCGACGGTCGTGCCTGATATCTCGTACGCTCTGCTGTGGTTGTGGATGCTAAATCCGCTCTACGGGCCGGTCGGGCTTCTGCTGTCGTCGCTGGGTTTGCCGGGTGACCAACTGCTGCTAACGCCGTGGGGAGCGCGGTTCTCGCTCATCTTTATGAGCCTGTTTCAGATCGGGGAGATCTATATCGTGCTGCTCGCCGCCCGGCGTGAGCTGCCGCACGAACTGTACGAGCTTTGCCAAATGGAAGGCACATCCGCGCTCTGGACTTTTCGCAAGGTCACGCTGCCGCTGCTATTGCCGACGCTCGTTTTTCTCAGTGCCCGCGACGTCGCCTGGAGCCTGCAGTCCTCATTTGTCCCCTCGCTCGTCGTGACCAAAGGCGGCCCAAATTTTGCCACGCTCTTTCTGCCGCTCTACATTTACCAAAACGGTTTCGAGTACCTCCGCCTCGGCTACGCATCGGCAATGACGACCGTAATGTTCGTCCTCACCGGCCTAATGATCTACATCCAAACCCGCGTCCTTAGAGGTAAGAAAGGGTTTCTTGATCTGTAAATAAAAAAAGGCGTACGCGGTGTGGTGTTGGGCGGGGTTTTTGGGGATCGGAGCGGCGGAAAGATCGCAGTACCTGCCCCCGATTCTTATAAATTATCTAAACAGATTCCGAAGCCATAGCGTCGTACCTTAACAGCGTCCAAAAGAAAAATATTATCGCTAGAAAAAAGATTAAATAATCGATATCGTTCGCTCCTCTAAAATAGCCGATTTCCTTTAGGCGTTCTGTATATTGAGGTGTCCCCTCGTACACACCACTAACATTTAGCCACTTAAATTTGTCAAAATACCATGATACGTAGAAAGCGACAATGCCCACCAGTGCGGATAACGCCAATATTTTCCACAAAAATCTTCTCATCCAAATGCCGATAAACACGACAAACAATAAAAAAGTTACGAACAAACGCAGCCCTAAGAGGCTTGAATGATAATCGGTTAGGTAATGCAGATGAGCTGAAAGGCTATCACGATAATATAAGAAGTTGGCTGAACTCAAGATCATGCATAGAAAAACAATTCCTAGTACGAATTTAGGTTCAGAGTTCATAGCCAACCCAAATATTTTTTTTTCGTCTATCATTTCATATCCTCTATCGCAGACTACATTCATCAACTATCTTTTGATAATGACTCCGACTAATCAAGTCATGACCAATCGCTGGATAGTCTTAGCTCCCAAAGGCGGATGCGAAGGGAATGGCTGTTAAAGCTGGGTCAGGCCTGCGATTGTGCGATATGTCTTCATTTTTAGGATGTTAGCAGAGATAGTGAACAACGAATAGTAAAGAAAGTGAACAACGAACAGTGAATAGTGAACAGGTAGAGGAATGGGCCGTCAGCCGGAATTGCTTTGCCGTCGGGTGGAATTGCCTTGCCGTCGGGTGGAATTGCCTTGCCGTCGGGTGGAATTGCCTTGCCGTCAGCCGGAAATGTCTTGCCGTCGGGTGGAATTACCTTGCCGTCAGGCGGAATTGTGTTGCGGGAGGGTAACGGCGAATCGGAGTTGCAATAAGATCTCCGCCGCCGATCACAATCACAACCCCATTCCTGAGTCTGCGGAGCAGACGTTATATTTTTAGCCCACTTCGCGTGATGTGGGAACGACACCAACCAAATAATGAGCCGTTGGAAACGGCGGCATAATATCCGGCGTTATTTGATATGTCACCGTCTCCGACGGTTCGGGGGCGTTGTTCGGCACATTACCCGCATCTCGCGATGTGGGCTACAAGTATTTCACCGTCTCCGACGGTTCAAAGCCAGTCGCCGTTGGCGACCCGGAAACATGACGACGGCTGTGTTTCATATTCTTGGTCCACCCTGGTCCACCTTGGTCCATCTGGTCCTGACCGGACCAAAATCAGAAACGCCGCGAACATTATGCTCGCGGCCTTTTGATATGTGTTATGCCCTTGCTTACGCGCGGGCCTCCGCAATGAGCTACGGCATTACAACATCGAGCTTTGTCGCCGAAGCGTAGGCGGCGGTTTTGCCGTCTTTGCTGATGAGATTGACCTGTGTGCAGCCCTTTTCCTGAGCGATCTTTAGGACGGCCTGTAGATACTCCTGACGCTTTTCTTTTGGCAGCACGTCCCACGACGGCAGCAGCTGGCCGTAAAATGTCTCGCCGCTGACGCGGGCGATGCGTAGATGGTCTTGGAGCTTGGTGTTTTCGATCTCGACCTGGGCGACACCGGAGTTTGATACCTTGTCTTCGCTGACATAATTTGCCCAGGTATACAGCCCGAACGAAGCCGCGATCAACACTACCGCCGCCATGAGAAACCATCGGTTGACGCTAAACGCATTTGCCTTGAGCCGCTGAAAGAAGGTGTTCTTATCGACGACCTTAACAGGCGTCTCTTTCGGCGCAACAGCCGCAGAAAAGTCGATCTTTGGTTCAACACGAGTCTCAACCGGCAGGGGTACACCATTCTCGGCCTCCCGGGATAACTCTTGGAGCAGTTCTTCAAGCCCTAACGAACGCCCGGTCGCCTCAGAGATCGCCATCTGATCAATGGTCTCAAACTTTGTATGCATCGCCGAAACGTCCTGCTTGCGGCGTTCGCGGTCGATCAGCTCGACATAGGCGTTGCCAATGCGGATGTTGCAATCGATCGCGGCAGCGGTTACCTGCGGCGCATAAAACAGCTCGCTGATGCTTTCTTTGAACATCCTCAGACGCCCAAAGAAATCGCTCTCGATCAGTTGGTCAAACACCGAGGCATTTTCAGCTTCGACGGCGAGGTCTTCGAAACTAAGTGCGGTGAGCATGACCTTTGATTCGTCATCGTCAGCCGCGTACAGCGAGATGCTCGACCAGTCGCTGTAGAGAGTGTTGATGTGCGTCAGCATCTCTTCGCGTTTGAAAAGACAAACGCGTTTTTCCTGCGCGACCGCCCTTGAGAAAAGCCGCGTGATGACAAAGTCGAACTTTGAACGGACAGCTTCGCTATAAGGTAGGTTGCGGTAAAAACGGGCCAAACCAAGCAGAGCCTGTGAGCTGAGAGCGGGACGCGAGCGTTCGCAATACTGTCGAAGACTAGAGGCGGGAATGTCGCGATCGCGGTCGGCTAACGCGGAACACCACGACTCGGTCTCCTGCATCAGCGTAAATTCGGCGCTAGCGTGTTCTTCGGTATTTTCACCCTCAGCAACCTGCAGAAAGATGTTCAACGCCTTTTTCGCATTGAAATCGTCATAGATGCGGGGGATGATCTTGAGATACTCGCGTTCGACACCCGTAACGACATGTTCGACCATCTGGAGGCTCGAAACCTCGCCCATGGCACGTTTCTTAAAAAACTCTTTTCCCTTTTGGACACGCGTGTCCTGCGGCTGCGCAGGCGCAGCGGCCTCGGCTACTTCTTCGGTCGGCAGCGCTTCTTCCTGTCCGACACGATCGTTTTCGGGCTGATCTTGTACTTGATGGTCTTCGGTCTGTTCTTCTATTTCCGGCTGCGGCTCCGCGACCGACTGCTCGTCAACTACCGGCTCAACGTTGTCCGGTTCGTACGTTTCGATCACTGGTTCTTCGGTGTCGTGGATCGCTGCTTCGTAAGCTGCGGAAAGCTCTTCTTCAGAATACTGCACGGTTAGATCAGGCTCGTCGACACTCGCAAACGAGTTGGCGAGATCGGGCCGAGGCTCGCCGGAGGCTGGCAGATCGCAGCTCGAATTTGGCACGGCCGTTTCGTGGAGATCGTCGTAGTGATCTGGCACAGACTGTTCGGACGACGGTTCGTTAACGGGTTTTTCGAGTAGGTTTTCCTCTTGTAATTCGACAACGAGGTCTTCGAAGACATTCATGGTTGGCACCTTGCTATTATTTCGGGGCTGGAAATAACGGGAGAGAAATTTTGATCCGTTAAGGCAGGATCTGCCTGATCTCACCACCTTGGGTGAGCTCGTAAACGTAGGTCACGCCTTCGCCGGCGACGTTGCGGGTCGCGGTGATCGTGTAACCGTTTCTGAGTTCAAGGTCGGTCGGAACGGCGGGTGACATCGACAACACAAATCTGCCGCGATTGATATCGTTGCCGGAGTTAGTTCCAATGCTGCTTGAGAGCAGGTTATTGACTTCGGTGAGGCGGCCAAAGCGGTTATTCTGCGAATAGTAGTTTACCTGTGTCGAAGCGATGGTGCGCATTGTGGCAAATGTGTTGCCGTTCTCGGCTGCACGCAGACCTTTTTGCAACGCCGGGACCGCGACCGCTGCGATTATCCCGATAATAACCACCACGATCAATAATTCGATCAATGAAAATCCACTTTCCCCTTTTTTCATCCTCTTTGCACCTCACCTTTGCCACCAAGTGACATTTTTTGGCACCTAGATCTTGACAAGATACGGCATATTTGACTGATCGATTGTCCGATAATCCAGGTTTTTCATATATTTACGGGGATTACGGCGCTAAAACCCTGTCTCCCAAGCCAAGATATTGCAAGCGTTATGCCAAAGGGCTTTACAACTAGGTTTGCAGCTTAAAACCATCGAAATCCCCTATGTTTACGGGTGTGTTTGTTTTTTGTGAGTTTTTTTATAAGCTATATGTTTTTGTCGTAAGCAAAGTGACCCTTGATAAAGGGAGAATTAATTGGCATCTGTAACTGAACAAACAAGCGAAACCTACGGGATCGAAAATTGGGGATCTGACTATTTCGGCGTTAATCGAAAGGGTAATCTCATCGTCCGCGCCCCCGAAAACGATAATTTCACCGCGGATGTCAAAGAGATCATCGACGACCTGAGAAAGCGCGGCGTCAATACTCCGATCCTGCTTCGCTTCCCCCAGCTTTTGTTTGGACAGATCAGGAAACTCCAGTCGGCATTTAAGAAATCCATAAAAGAATTTGAGTACCAAGGCGGCCATCTTTGCGTCTTTCCGATGAAAGTCAACTCGAATCGAGCGGTTATCGAGGAATACCTTCGTGAAGGAACGAGGCACAATTTTGGCCTCGAGGCAGGTTCGAAAGCCGAGTTATACGCCGCGCTTGGCGTTGACCAAGCAAAAGACAGCTTGCTTGTCTTAAATGGTTTTAAAGACCGCGATTTCATCAACCTAGCGTTTGCCGGTGCGATGGCAGGTAAAAATGTCGTGATCGTCATCGAAAAGATGAGCGAACTCGACCACACGCTGGATATCGCCGCTAAATTTGCAAAAGAAGCGCCTGAAGCACCGCTGCCGATGGTCGGCGTTCGCGTCAAACTTTATTCAAAAGGCTCAGGTAAATGGGAAAAATCGGGCGGTGAAGCCGCTAAATTTGGCCTGACAACTACAGAAATTCTAGAAGTAATTCGCCGCCTGCAGGAAGCCGGCCAGATCGACATGCTCAAGCTTCTCCACTTTCATATCGGATCGCAATTGACCGATATCAAGCGTATTAAAAACGCAATGAAAGAGGCGGCCCGCACGTACGCAAAGATCGTCAAGATGAAGATACCGATCGAGTATCTGGACGTCGGCGGCGGTATGGCGGTGGATTATGACGGCTCGCGCACATCGTTTGAATCATCGGCAAACTACAACGCTCAAGAATTTGCAAACGACGTAATTTATGTAATTAAAACCGTTTGTGACGACGAAAATGTGCCCCATCCGACCATCATCCAGGAATCAGGCCGCTATCTCTCCGCCTATCATGCGATGCTCGTAACCAACGTCCAGGACGAGATCGAAACGGTAGTCGAAAGCCTGTCGGAAATGGAGATGAGCAAGGACGATCCGCAGATCGTGCAGGAATTATTCGACTTGCGAGATACGATCAACGGCAAGAATTACCGCGAGTATTATCACGATGCGCTTGAGAATCGGGACGAGTTGTTTACCATGTTCAACCTCGGTCTCATCTCGCTCGAGGCTAAAGGAAAAGGCGAGGTTCTTTTTTGGGATATTTGCGAAAAGGCCGATCAGTTTGCCCAGCAAAAGAAGTATGTCGCGGAGGAATTTGACGAGCTGCGGCAGCTAATGTGCGTTAAGTATTTGGCTAATTTCTCAGTATTTCGCTCGATGCCGGACAACTGGGCGCTTGAACAGCTCTTTCCCATCGTCCCGATACATAAACTCAACAAAAAGCCTTCGGAATATGCTACGCTTTGTGATATAACCTGCGATTCCGATGGTATTGTGGACAAATTCGTCGACCTGCACGACGTTAAACCGGTGTTGGAATTGCACACGCTCGTTAAGGGCGAGTCTTACTATCTGGCGATGATGCTGGTAGGTGCGTATCAGGAGGTTATGGGTAATAACCATAATCTTTTTGGAGTGCCGCACGAGGCTCATGTTTTTATCGGCGAGGACGGTTACATAATCAAGAAAGTGGTCTATGGCGCAACGCTCGGCGACGCTGTGGCCTCGGTCCGATTTGAGCCGGGCCAGTTGCAGGACACATTTAGACGTGCCGTGCTGCAGCGGATAAAAGAAGGCAAGCTCTCAAACGACGAGGGCAGTAAGGCCATCAGATTTTACGAAGATCAGGTTGAAAGTTATACGTATTTGACCCCGAACGGCAAATAAACATTGATGCCGACAAATGGGTAAATACTCAGTTTAGAATTAATTTTATTGGTGAAAAAAAACTATGGTAGCTCAGAAAAAGACAAAAGCCTCAAAATTCCTGACCGTCCCGACGCGGCCGGTCCCTATCGATCGCGATCGTTCGGTAGCAGGGCTTTTGGAGAAAATGGAAGGTGCCGGTTTCGGCGCAAAACAATTGGCCGAGGCCCACCGCATCTGGTTGGACATGCTCGATGATAATTCGACGATCTACATGTGCGGTTCAGGTAATCTGATCACGTCAGGGATGCGCAGGCTGCTCTCGTATGTGATCAAAAATCGCTTCGTCGATGTCATCGTCGTCTCAGGCACGGTCATCTACAACGACATACACGAAACGCTCGGACGCAATCATTACCAGGCTCATCCGAGCATGAGCGATGAGGAACTCGAAGGTTCTGACGTGATGCGCGTCGGCGATGTGCTCTCAAACCGCGAGGAATATCAAGAGGCTGACGAGTGGATCGGCAGCGTCATTAACCAACTGGAATTGTCCCGTCCATATTCGATCCGCGAATTTCTGCACCTGATGGGCCGCGAACTGTCAGAGATCGCCCACGAAGACGGCATCTTGACCTCGGCGTTTAAATCACGCATCCCCGTTTTCTGCCCCGACCTGCCGGGTTCGGAGATCGGTATCGGGATTGCCCGTGCAAAATTTGATAAAAAGATCCAGATCTCGCTCGATACGTCGCAAGATGTTCTCGAAATGATGCAGATCGCACAGCGAACCCGCAACTCGGGAATTATCACGCTTGGCAGCTCAGGGAGCCAAGGGATGATCAATGTCGCAGAGATCGCATCGTACATCACGCGAACAAATCCGCGAGGCCATAAATACGCCATCTCGATCGCGACCGACACAGCCCCGCTCGACATCCGCACACCAACGTATGGTGCAAATCACACGTCGATGTTTGGCAAATTGCTCCGCGGGGCGATCACGGCTTACGTTCCGTGTGACCCGTCGATCGCGCTGCCGATGATCATCACCGCACTGTCGCAAACTGCTGCGAAGTTTATGAAAGGCCGCAAACGCCCCTCATTTAGCTTCTCAGGACGTGATATGAATATCGACGTTCCGTAAAAATAGTTGTCGGTTGTCAGTGGCCAGTTGTCAGTTGAAACCCTGACTTCTGGCTGCTGACCACTGACCACTGACCACTGACAGATGTCTGAATCCGAAACATTACCAATGAACTTCGGCGGTATCGACGAAGAGCGTTATTCAAATTTTGATGACGCCCGCGTGTTGATACTTCCTGTTTCGTATGAGGGGACGGTCTCTTATGGCGCCGGCACGGGAGCGGGAGCGATGGCGATCGTCGACGCTTCGCGGAACATGGAGCTATACGAAGAGGAAACCGACGCCGAGGTTTATAAGATCGGAATCCATACACTTCCCGAATTTACCGCCCGCGAAACGCCCGCTGAAATGATGTTGGACCTCTACGGTTATTCGAAAAGAATGATCGAGGCCGGCAAGTTTCTGTGCATGCTCGGCGGCGAGCATTCGGTGTCGGCACCGATAATACAGGCACACAACGAAAAATACGAAAATTTGAGCGTGCTACAGATCGACGCTCACGCCGACCTTCGCGATGAGTACGACGGCACGCCGCATTCGCATGCGTCGATCATGGCCCGCGTCGTCAAAGATATGCGGATACCCTCGGTGCAGGTCGGGATTCGCTCAATATCCGGCGACGAGGCACGTTCGTTAAAAGAAGGACTGCCGACCAAAATATTCTGGGCGCGTGATATTGCGGGAAAAACTGACTGGATTGACGACGCCATTGACCGCCTTACCGAAAACGTCTATCTGACCATTGACATCGATGGGCTTGACCCAAGTATTGTGCCTACCACCGGTACGCCGGAACCGGGCGGATTAGGTTGGTACGAAACTTTAACTCTTATACGCAAACTCGCTGAAAAGAAAAGAGTTGTCGGCATGGACCTGGTCGAATATTCGTATTTTGAAAATTACGATTCGCCGGCGTTTCTTTGTTCAAAACTCGTTTATAAATCGTTAGCGTATATCTTCCAAAATGACACGCCAAAGATCTCAGATTGATC
>JBGTII010000098.1:0-21648 GCA_041745735.1 Pyrinomonadaceae bacterium
AAGCGGCGGAGTCATACGGGCTGTTACGAGATGACGCGAATTTTGTCGAGATAATGGAGAGGCTTTCGACTCGGCCTCACACTGCGACGATCGAACGTTGGTGGGCCGGTATTGCCGAGATGCTTTACGCTCTGCCGTTCGGTCAGACTGCGGCGATCTCGTCGCTGATGCTGGAGCAAACGCGCTACGTCGCCGACCTTGGTCAGAAACAGATATTCGGAATGTGGCGCGGACACTCGAGCGGCGGGGACGAGCAAATCCAGGTCGAAGAAACGGAAAAGCGATTGTCCCGTTTGGAAACAAAAGAATCACTACCGACTTCCACGTCCAGCAAAAACGGCATCGCCGACCATCTCAAAATGCTCCCGCTTGTAAAGGTCGCGTGGGCAGACGGGCGAATCACGAAACGTGAACGCCGGATGATATTCGACTCCCTATTCGATCTGGGCGTAGATCCGAACAACGAGAACCTTAATCAATTACTCCATTGGCTGGAACTGAGCCCAAAGGAGGACTTCTTCCAGGAGTCACTAGAGAAACTAAAGGCGGGATTAGAATCGCTCGACGACGATGACCGCGCGAAGGAGAAGTATAGCCTGATCTCTCAGTGCACACTTGTAGCCGAAGTTTCAGGCGGCGATTCCAATTCCCCAGGCGGAGGAGCCCGTATCTGTGACGAGGAAATAACCGCCGTCAAGCAGATAGCGAAGATCCTCAACGGTGCTATCAAGCGCAGCTAATTACCGCTCGCTATAAGCGAGCAAAACGGTAACGGCTTGAGCGCGTACCGAAGGAGAAAAATATGAGTCTATTTCCGTTTGCAGAGTATTGGCCGTTTTATGCCGGGTTTACGGCCTTTGTGTTGGCGATGCTCGCCATTGACCTGGGCGTTTTCAACCGAAAGGAGCACGTCGTCTCATTCAAAGAGGCGTCGATTTGGAGCGCGATCTGGGTCTCGCTCGCGTTGGTCTTTGCCGCAGGGTTTTATCAATACACGTTAACAAACTTCGGAGCAGAGATAGCAAAGACCTCGACGCTCGAATTCCTGACGGGCTACGTGCTCGAATATTCGTTGTCGGTCGATAACATATTCATCTTTGTCCTTGTCTTCAGCTACTTTGGCATTCCGGCAAAGTATAAACACCGTGTACTTTTTTACGGCATCCTCGGCGCGCTTGTCTTCAGGGCGATCTTCATCGCATTAGGCTCTGCCTTGATGCAATTCCACTGGGTGATCTATCTGTTTGGCGGGTTTCTGATTATTACCGGCATCAAGATGTTCTTTGCGAGTAACGAAGAGATCGAACCGGAAAAGAATTTTTTGATCAGAATTTTTCGAAAATTCATGCCGGTTACAAACACGATCGACGGCAAGAGCTTTTTTCTAAAAATTTCGGGGCGTTGGCATGCAACGCCGCTGTTCATTGCCCTGCTATTTTTGGAGGGAACGGACATCATATTCGCTGTGGACAGCGTACCCGCGATCTTTGCGGTAACGAGCGAACCGTTCATCGTGTTTACCTCGAATATATTTGCGATTCTCGGCCTTCGGTCTCTATATTTTATGCTTGCGGGCGTGATCGACAAGTTTTACCTATTGAAATACGCTCTCGCTATCGTCTTAGTTTTTGTAGGACTGAAGATGGTCTGGCTGAATGACCTGTTCGGCGGAAAGTTTCCGATCTCGTACTCGCTTGGGTTCATCCTTTCAATTATCTCGGCGTCGATCGTTTTCTCGCTGATCTTCCCGCACCGTAAGGAGGCTGCTTAATGCGTCTGCATTTTTTTACCATATTCTGTGCGATGTTTACCTGTTTTGCTGGTATAAACTCAGCACAGACGATAGCTCCCGCTCCAACTGACGATACTCAGCTCTGGAGCGAGTTACAGATCACGGTACCGTTGCAGAAAAAGTTTGATCTGATTTTCAAGGGCACGTTTCGTTTAGGCCGTAATGTGAGTCATCCGGTAAGTGAAAGCGGAGCTATCTCTATTGCGTACAAACCAAAGAAGTTTCTAACCTTCGAAACCGGATATCAGTACCAAGCAGCCCAGCCGTCGGCAGGGCGGAAAAGCTATACCAACACTCTATCCTTCAACGGCACCTTAAAATTTCCGATCGGAAAGTTTACGGTGAGTGATCGTAACCAGATCGAACGCCGGTTTAGGAATTCTAGATCTGACAATACGCGCTATCGCAACCGGCTGCGAGTGGAATATCCGCTCGTGGCCGGCAAAACGAAATTCAATGTATTTGTTTCAGACGAAGTGTTCTATGATTTGAGCGCTAAGGTTTGGGTGCGCAATCGGTTTGCTGTCGGCGCTAATAAGAAGTTGACCGACCATTTGACGGGAGAAATCTATTATATGCGACAAAATGATGGCCGCAGCCGCCCCGGAGACCTGCACATTATCGGGACTCTTTTCAGGGTTCAGCTTTGATAGTAGTTTGAGAGTGGGTATGTTTTGCGGGTCGGTAGAAGGTTATAGAAGTTAAAATGAATACCACTAGCCGTAACAGCGCTCGCAGCCAAGTCGAGCCCGACGCCATCAGCAATTTTGATTGTTTTTGGGTCGGCTGTTCCGAGCATTCGGCTGCGAACGAGATCATAGGCAGATCGCCATCAAACATTATTTTTCACGACAATGTCGCCAACTTGGTCTCTTCTGCCGACATCAACTGCCTTTCGGCGATGCATTACGCGGTAGAATCTTGTGGCGTGAAAAATATTGTGGTTTGCGGGCATCACGGCTGCCGGGGCGTGAAGGCTGCGATTGAAAATCCCCGATTGGATATTCTGAGCAGTTGGCTGCGTCCTGTCATCCGGATGGTGGATAAATACCAGCCTCTGCTCGAACATATTACTGAAGCATCAAACCTCATCGATGCATTGTGCGAGCTAAATGTTATCGAACAAGTCGCCGCTGTCTGCCGCACAACGGTAGTTCAAGACGCGTGGAAGAACGGGCGGGAATTATCGGTAAGCGGCTTGGTCTTTGACCGGCAAAACGTCCCGTTCGCGGACTTGCGGGTCAACATCAGCGGAAATGATTTGCTTTCGACTGAATACGAGTCGGCGATGGCGGCTTTCGCCCGTCGTCATCGCAAACGCTAAATTATTCGAATATGGATCCTAATCTTTTGATCGGCAATTTTCTTAATCCCCCGATCCTGTTTTTCTTTCTCGGGTTGTTAGCGGTGTTTGTAAGGTCGGATCTGGAGATTCCTGCTCCGATCCCGAAGATCCTTTCGCTTTATCTGCTGTTCGCAATCGGTCTCAAAGGCGGTGTCGGGATCGCGGCGAGTGGTTTTCAAACGCAGATCTTGATTACGCTCGCAGCCGCATCTGTGATGGCTTCGGTGGTGCCGCTTTACGCATTTTTCGTGCTGAGGCGTAAACTTTCGGTTGCGGATGCAGCCGCAATAGCCGCTACTTATGGATCGGTCAGCGCCGTGACGTTTATCACGGCGGCTGCATTTCTCGAAAAGTTGAGCATACCGTACGGCGGTTATATGGTCGCGGCGATGGCGCTGATGGAATCCCCGGCGATCATCGTTGCAGTATTGCTTTATCGTCTGCGTTCGGTTGAAAGCAGCGGAGCAAGCTTTGAATGGCGTGAATTATGGCGCGATGCATTGTTCAACGGTTCGGTTTTCCTGATCATGGGCAGTTTGCTGATCGGTGTGTTATCGGGAGAAGCGGGAGCTAAAGCACTAAAGCCGTTTACAAGCGATATCTTTACCGGCGTATTATGCTTCTTTCTGCTCGATATGGGCATAGTGGCGGCGAAAAGATTGGGAGATTTGAAAAAGGCCGGTGTGTTTTTGACCGCGTTTGCAATTCTGCTGCCGGTCGTCAACGCCGCCGTTGCCATTCCGATTGCCTATGCTTTAGGATTATCGCAAGGCGACGCATTTTTGTTTACGATACTGTGCGCCAGCGCGTCGTATATCGCGGTTCCGGCGGCAATGCGGCTGTCGATCCCCGAAGCGAATCCGAGCCTCTACGTCCCGATGTCACTTGCCATCACGTTCCCGTTTAACATTATTGCCGGTATGCCTTTGTACCTGGCTGTTATCGATCGATTCTGGAGGTAAACGCTATGATACCGGTGAAAAGAATAGAGATCATCGTCGACGGGCTCGAACTGCCCAACGTACTCAGAGTGCTCGACGCCGCGGGAGTGTCGGGCTACACGGTCATCAAAGACGCGACGGGTAAAGGCGACCGAGGCCTGCGCGAAGGCGACGATCTAACTCGCGTTTTTGCGAACTCGTATGTGATAACCGCCTGTCCCGCCGAACAACTCGACCTGATCGTCGAATCAGTCCGTCCCATCCTAAAACAACGCGGCGGCGTCTGCTTAGTCTCCGATGCCCAATGGATCGTTCACTGACCTATCGCCGTAAGGTCACGGTTTAGAATCCCCACGCATCTCCTCGATCTCTTGGCGGAGGGCGCGGACTTCGACGAGGATCTGCTGGGTATGGGCTTCTTCGGTGCCTTTGAGGTCGTCGGCGACTTGGGTTTGCATGGCGTTGACGACGACGGCGATGAATAGGTTTAGCACCATAAACGTCGCGATCAGCAGGTATGCAATAAAAAATATCCAGGCGTACGGCGACTGTTCCATCACGCCGCGGGCGATATCGGGCCAGCCTTCGACCGTCATAATCTGAAACAGCGTGAACAGCGAGTCTCCCAGGCTGCCAAAATACTGCGGCGAGACCTCGCCAAACAATTTCGTCGCCATTACCGCCGATACGTACAGTATGAGCCCCATCAGCCCAATGATCGATGCCATGCCCGGCAACGCCGTGAGCAGGGCATTGACCACCCCGCGCATCGACGGGACCTTTGAGATCAGCCGCATTGCACGCAGCACACGCAGCGAACGCAGCACGCTAAACGCACCGCTCGCGGGCATCAGAGCGATACCTACGATCACAAAATCAAACACGCGCCAAGGGTCGTGAAAGTAGCGGCTGCGATAAACAAAAAACCGCAATAGCAGCTCGATCACAAACACCCCGAGCACCGCCCGGTCGATCGCGTGCAAAATGACACCATAGCGTGCGACGATCTCAGGCGAGGTCTCAAGCCCCAGCGTGATCGCGTTCGCCACGATCAACGCAATGATCGCCCGATCAAAAAACGGATGCTCAATAAAAATGCGAACGCGTTCGCGTAAGCTCAGTGCGGTTGTAGGATCGGTCATATTCGTCAAGCCTTCAAAAAGAACCGCGTAAAGCCCGCGGTCGTCCGGTATATCTTTGTTTTTAGGATATTAGCACAGGCAGCGTGGTGTTGGGCGGGGTTTTTGGGTATCGGAGCGGCGGAAAGATCGCGGTGCCTGATCCTCCTTTTTGACCTGTCGAGTATAAAAATATGAACCCATTTATGAAAATCAGTCGTCAATTCGTGGTCGCCCTTTTGATTACCGGAGTCTTCGCGGGGCTCGAATTAGCTACGATGGCCCAAAAGCCGAAGGACCATAAGACGCAAAAGGTTTCGACCATTGCCTTCATAAGCAGCCGTTACGACCCGGCGCTAATGCCACCTGCATGGCTGCTCGCCGCCGAGATTTATCTGATGAATCCAGACGGCACAAACGTCCGGCGAATTACGCAAACACGACCGGAGAGAACTTCCCTGCCATATCTCCTGACGGCGAGCGGATAGTTTTTGAGAGTAACCGGCTGCGTAAAGAGTCAGACCCGGATAACTGGGTGAGCCTGTTTGTGATGAATGTTGATGGAAGCTGGAAAGTTTCTCTAGTTCCCGGAAATTCGGCAACGTGGTCGCGGGACAGCAAGAGCATAGCTTTTCACGCCTCGGCATCGGGCAAAGGCAAACTGATTTCGGGGCTTCCCGGCGCCGCCGCAAACGACAGCGACATTTTTATCTTAAACATCAATGACTTTCTCAGTAAGAAGTCACCGGCAAGGAACATCACGAACAACCCCGACGCGGTGGACGACGACCCGGATTGGTCGCCGGACGGTAAGAAGATCATTTTTACGAGTCACGCCGTCAGCGATGACCAGGCAAATCCCGTAACAGTCGAGATTTACATCATGGATGGGAACGGGAAGGGCAAACCCAGGCGGTTGACAAATAACGCCGAGGAAGAAAGAGCACCGGATTGGTCGCCGGACGGCAAGTCGATTCTCTATTCCTGCCGAAAGGGTGATGTTATGCAGGGAAGGCCATACCCGACATTCGAGTTATGCATCATGAATGCCGACGGCAGCGGGCAAAAACGGATCACAAACAACCGCGTTGCCGAGCTGACACCGTCATGGTCGCCCGACGGGAAACAGATCTACTTTCAGAGGGCGATCGGCGGATTGTTTGCCCAGCTCTTCACAATCAACGCCGACGGCACCGGCGAAAAGCAACTTACGTTTACTCCCGGATTTAGCGCTTTTCCGAGCTGGGGAGTGGCAGCCATTCGTTCACAATAACAGGTAGGTTGAGAATGAGGCGGCGGGCATGCCGTTTATTCTAATCGGCATGCCTTTGAGTTCTTTCACGAGTCCGCCCAGGTAGGCGAAAAGTTCGGCCATTATCTCCGATGTGATCTGCGGCATATGGCCTTGGGTGCTGAAAACGATGTGACAGAGTAAATTGGTGTGAGTGCGTGACATATTCGGAACTATGCCGCCGTCTCCGACGGCTATGATATTTTGGTTTGATTTACCCACATCTTGTGATGTGGGCTACAAATATATCACCGTCTCCGACGGTTTTTCTACCTCAAAGAAGAACTATAGGAACGGTGTCAGGCTTGCGATTCTGCGGGGATCGATATATTTTTCCGATTTTGTTCTATCTTTCCGATTTGGTCCATCTTGGTCCACTGGGTCCGGACCGGACCACAAACTTCACTTTAGACGTGTAAGAAAATCGCTCAAAATGATCGCGGCGGCTTCGGAGTCTACTAGGTTCTTTGTATCGGCGAGGGAAACGCCTTGTTGCCAGAGGCGGGATTTGGCTTCGTATGAGGTGGAGCGTTCGTCCTGGAGATAGACGGGCGTGTCGAGCGAGAGGGCAAACTTTCGCTGCCAGTCGCGGGCGAACGCCGACATCTCACTTTCTGTGCCGTCGCCAGCTAACGGCAAACCAATTACGAGTGCGGCGGCATCATATTCGGCGAGTAGATCTTTGATGCGGACGAGTAACTTTTTCCAGCTCTCGAGCGTAATAACGTCAAGCGGACGTGTGGTGATACGCAATTCGTCACAGACGGCGACGCCGACGCGTTTTGTACCCGGATCGAGGCACAATATGCGGCCCGCGGGCGGAACGCTCGAAAGGTCTGTAAAATCGACGGGATTGGTAGTTTCTTTTTCTTGCACGGATAGTTTCAATAAAGGATAATTGGTTTTGCTTGGGCTCGGCAATTCATAACAGAGGTATTATATGTCATTTCGCGGAAAGCTTTGGGTGATGCTGCTATCGGGTGCGATCGCGGTGTATGCTGTGGTCGGCGGCCTGCCGTTTGTCGGCAATTTACTGACGACTTCGGCGCAGGAGCCGGTCAACGATGCGGGCACGCAGCTGAGGATCGTCGAATCGGTGCTGAACCACATCCAGAACGATTATGTTGACGACCCGAATATGGAGAAAGTGCGTTTGGGAGCGCTTCGCGGGCTTGCGGGCGGATTGGATGCGTATTCGTCGTTCCTAACCGCCGATCAGGTCAAGGCTTATCAGGCAAACAAGGCCGCAAACAAGGTTGGCATCGGTGCGGAATTCTCACAGATCTCGCGTTATCTCTACGTCATCTCTGTCGTCAAAGGCGGCCCGGCCGAAAAAGCCGGTATGCGTGCGGGTGATGTGATCGAATACGTTGACAGCAAAGCTACACAGGACATCTCGCTCTACGACGCCCAGCAACTGATAGCCGGTGACGCCGGAACGACCGTTGCACTGCGTGTGCTGCGTTCGGGTGAAAAGCCACAGACATTTAAGATCGCCCGCGGGACGTTCAAAGCCCCCGCCGCCGAATCCCGTCTCGAAGCAGGAAAGGTCGGCGTGATCAAAGTCAACAGCCTCGCCGACGGCGAAGCAAACGACATCAAAACCCAAGTCGCAAACCTCACCAAACAAGGAGCACAAAAGATCGTGCTTGACCTCCGCGGAGTCGCGGGAGGCAGTTTGGCTGAGGGAGTTGCGGTCGCAAATCTATTTATTAAGAGCGGCGAACTTGCCAAAGTGATCGGCAAAGATGCTAAGGTCACACAAACGTTCACCGCTGACCCCGCCAAAACACTTTTTGACGGTGGATTAGCCGTTCTCATCGACCTCGGAACCGCAGGAGCCGCTGAGGCAGTTGCTTCGGCAGTAATTGACCGCAAACGCGGTGAAGTAGTCGGCGAACGCAGCTTTGGTGCAGGAACGGAACAGCAACTTTTCCCGCTAAAGAGCGGCGACGGATTGCTTTTGACCGTTGCGAAATGGGCGTCGCCTAACGGAACGCCTTTCCTCGGCGACGATCGTGCGACGACAGGAGTCAAGCCTTCGATAGAGGTCAAACGCCCCGACACGCCCGAGCCCCTAGAGGTCGAAACGCTTGTCGATCGGCAGAATAATCCTAATCCACAGGCTACACCGACACCAAAACCCGTCGCTCCGAAAGCGGTCGAGGATATTCAGCTCAAGAAAGCATTAGAAGTGCTGCAGGACAAGGCCATGACGCAGAAAGCAGGATAGTTTCCGATCCATTTGTTTTAGGGCCGGGACATCTGCTCCCGGCTTTTTTTGTTGTCGGCACACGGTAAGACTGCTAGAATTATTTTCCAATGGCCGATATCGAATACACGATCCGTCCTCTCGACGAATCCGATCTGAACGAATGGCTGCGGCTCCGCACACTGTTGTGGGACGAGGCCAGCGAGGACGATCACCGCGAAGAGATGGTCGATATCCTCGAGCACCCGGAAATGCAGTTCGTCGCCGTCGCGGATAAGGGCGAGGGCAAACTCGCGGGCTTTCTCGAAGCAAGCATCCGCCCATTCGCCGAGGATTGTGAAAGCGATCACGTCGGTTATCTCGAAGGATGGTTTGTCGATGTTGATGCGAGGCAACACGGACTAGGCCGTGCCCTCGTCTCATTTGCCGAAGAATGGGCCAAAGCCCATGGCTGCACCGAAATGGCATCAGACGCCGAGGTCGGCAATGAGATCAGCCTAGAGGCACACTCGCGGCTGGGCTATACCGTAACGTCAAAACTCGTGCATCTGCGGAAAGAATTAATTTAAGTGAAAGAGGGTACAAACAAAGTAGTTGCGATCATTCCCGCTCTTCTGGTGATGCTTTTGCTAAGCGTTGTCGGCATTGCTCAGTCAACCGACAGCAGCTTTCCCACGCCGGTCACGACCACGGAAATTAACGGCGTCATCAAAGCGCGCGATGTCGGAGATTCCCGCCTCACTACATATTTTTATGAATTTGACGGCGGCCAAGGCGATATCTTTATCAATGTGGTCACAAAAAATCTCTCCGGCGACATTGACGTCTATACCGCCGAAGGCCTGCGTCCGATCACAAAGGTCGTGATCTACGCCGATATCGGAACCAGCGAGACGGGGCGGCTAGTTTATCTGCGAAAACCCGAACGCCTCATCCTGCGTGTTGAAGGACGTACGCCTGGCGACGAACAGGCTACGTATAAGATAAAGTTTGCCGGTAGCTTTATCGCGATGAAACCGGTTAAAGCCGAGAAAGAGCCGGTTGTTGAGGCATCTGCAAGGACCGACGACAGTGGCATCAGAGTAAACTCTGTCGGCACGATCATCCCAGCGGACCCGAAACCAGTAACGCCTAAGAAAGTAGAGATCGAAAAACCAAAGGTTGAAAAATCAACCGCCGAAAAGCCGAAAGCAAAAGAAAAGACTGAAACCTCGAAGAAACCTGTGGTTGTGGTTGAGGATTTTCCGACGGGCACGACAAAGATAGAGACGCCTGAGAAAGAGTCGGATACTGCAAAGACGACCGGCAAACGTCCGCCAAAGCCAAAGAAGACGGACGAACCTGTAAAAGTGGAAGAACCAAAGCCCGATCCTCTTGCGAGTATCAGACTTGTGGTTCAGTTAAAGGATGGAGATGTGATTGAGAGCCCGATGAGCGAAGTACTCAAATTTAGTGTCGATAAAGGTGTCCTGACCGTCATGATGAAAGGCGGCAAGATTACACGTTACTCGATCCTGCTGGTCGCTAAGGTAACTATCGAATAGCCTTACGCATAGCTGTGCAGCCCTTTTAATAGATAGCTCACTCCGAGATAAGTAAATACCACGAGCATAAAGCCGACGATCGCAAAGTAAGCCGAGCTGCGTCCTTTCCATCCGCGAGCGATACGCGTGTGTAGAAACCCGGCGTAGGTTAGCCAGGCGATCAGTGCCCCGGTTTCTTTCGAATCAAATCCCCACGGCCGGCCCCAAGATTCGTTGGCCCATATCGCTCCGGTGATCAAGAGGAACGCGAGTCCGGCAAAGGCAAGACAAGCCGTTTTGTACATCAGCCCGTCGAGCGATTCGAGGCTTGGCAAACGCTCACGTAATTTCTCGGTCTTAAAGCTGAAAAATAAAATAAAGAGCGTCCCGACCAGAGCAGTAAGCAGTGCCGCGACCTCGACCGGATTTGCGTTAAGGCTCGTGAACATCTTGCTGCCGTTGGCTTGAATATAAGCGCGGCCCATCTGATCAAATTCCTTTGGCGTCATTGCGGAAAGCTCCTTAACCGAAAGCTGCTGGTTCTCGGACATCGCCATGCCGGCGGTGACGTATTGCGTCGGATCTTTGGTGAGTTGAGCTTGAAGCCGCGCGGGCACGTCGGAGTTTGATCTAATGCCGACGACAAGCAGAGCAAGCGAGATCAATTGTGCGGCAAAAGCTGCACGGAGCAAATAGCGTCCAAAAAGCTTCGCTTTCTCGTTGTTCTGATAAATGTAGATCAGGAACGCTATTATCGTTCCGAGGAGTAAAAGGACGGCTATCACTAAAACAGGGCCGACGAAGGGCACCTCAAGCCGAAATGGTGCGGAGAACGGCTTGCCATTGCCGGTTGCCGGCAAAAACAATCCCGCCCGGTAGACAAATTCTGTGAGGACAGAAAACTTGCTGATAGTCGCGATCACCGAGATTGAAAAAATGCTCGCCCAAATCGCCATCGCTTCGACCTTGATGCCGTCTTTTAGCAGATACATCACGGCCACGCCAAAACAAACCAAAGCGACGCCATAACTAAGTGCTGCATCACCCACGTGGATCGGACGCCAGTATGAATCAAGTACCGGCGGCAGATTAATAAATTCACCGCCGATAAATCGCGCGAGGGTCAGGATGAGTGCGGCTAACGGCAGGGTGAACGCACCCAGGACCCGAAAACTCTTTCGGGTCGAAAGCAACAGGGTGGCGATACCCGCACCAAACGCGAACCCAATACTGTAGTCGTACAGATTTGTTAGTGGAATGTACCTAAACAGCCACGGTGTCGTCATGTTCCCGCTCTCTCTCATGATCGAGATCTCGTTTTGGTATGCATTGACCCAACGCACGAGCCAAGTCGAGAGGTTAAAAAAGACGCCGAGGGCCGCAAGATAGAATCCTGTCTTTTCTGCCATCGTGGACGGGGCATATAGATTAGTAAGTTGAAACAGCGCGCCAAGGATGTAGCAGGCGAGTGCCAGCATCATCAATGCTCCATCAGAAATGAAGCCATCACCGATCTGTAGCCGCAAGCCAAGCATTATGAATGCACCTACTACGACCCATATCGCCGGAATAAAAGATCTCCAAGTCGGGCTTTCCTGCAATTTTTCTGCTTCTTCCATATTGATTGTCCTCGTTACTCGTTCTTCAGAGCTTCGGCGACCTTTTTGAATTTGTCGCCAAATGCCAGTTGATTACGGTTTGCTTCACCAGCTAAGACGACCTCGGTCGTGCCGTCTTCGCGTTTTTCGATATGTGCCCAGACGCGTTTGTGCGATAAGAAAAATACGAACATAAGGGCCCCGATCAAACCAAATCCGCCGATGTACCAAGCGATAAATGCCGCGTCGAACGGGTCGTACTTGATAGACAGGATGTGCGCGAGCGGTGATTTTTCAAACTCGGCCAGCCGCCATTTATATCCTAGCTTTGGAGCACCGACTGGCATGTTGTCCGCCAGCTTTTGAGCAAATGCAAAAACGCGGGTGCGTTCACCTTGCGGCGGCGTGACGTTCAAAACCGCAACGGGATTATTGTATTCACCGCTTCGAGTGTCAGGTTTGCCGTCGGCACCGAACGTAAAATCGGGCATGAACTCATCAAATTCGACCTTTGTGCCGTCGGGCAGTGAGGTTTCGCCGTTACGGTTGATGTCCGCGAAGATCGGCTGGCCGCCGTTTTGCGGCGTAAGCTCGAGCTTTATAGTTCGAGCATGCCCAAAGGGAATCGTCTGTGCCTGAAAGAAACGATACCCCCGATAACTATATGGCTTATTGAGGCTGACATCAGCGATGGTCGTGCCATAGGTTGGGTCCTCGATCTTTAGCTGTGTTCGCCAGTCGAGGGTGTTGCTGACGTCAATGTTGCCTTTTTCGTCGATCAGCCGTTGTTGTACGTCGGTGCACTCCATTGAAAACGGAAGGTTGACATTGAAACGCTCTTTTTTGTCCAGGTTAAATTGGATCAACTGTATCTGGGTGGTCGTTGCACCGGGCGTCATCCGCACATCAGCGTCAAAGCCCGTCTGCAGTGCGACAAAGTGTCCAAGAAACAGCGTTAGCAAAAATACGTGGACGATGTATGCACCCAGCCGATTCCATTTGCCGGTTTCGCCGAAAACAAAAGTTATGCCCTTGTCCTCGGTAACAGTGGTCTTGAAACCATTTGATCTAAATTCTTTTTGTATCGCGTCTTTTACTTCATCAACCGAACGTTCGTCAAACTCGAGCGTTTCGTTATCTTTGCGGGCCAGCAGCCAGCCTTTCGTGCCTTTAATTTTGGGTTTGACGATGTAGCTCCATGCGGAAGGGAACCGGTCGATCGACGCGAGGATGATGTTGAGCGAGAGGGTGAGCAGCAGCAGGTTAAAGTACCAACTGTGGTAGATGTCGAAAAACCCGAGATTCCCAAAGACGATCTTTTCTGAGGGGGTCAGCGAGACATAATATGCGTCAAAGCCTTCAACATTTTGCTGGAGTACGAGCATCCCTATCAGTGCCAGCAGGACAAGCATACATAGCTGGACGACGCCAAATCTGACCGAGCTAACAAAATCGAGAAAACGATTGAGTATCGGGGCTGATTTTCGAGTCACGATAGGGCGCGGTTTGATGGAATCTTCGGCAGCTGACATCTTTATCAAAAAGAATAGCTTAGCAGTTCTACTTTGTCATCCGGTTGAAAATAAGTTCCGCTTTTACGTCAAGTAATCAATCGTGCTCGAAGCGAAATTTGGAAATACCTTTGTTAGACGTTATTCTTTCCCTTAAGGTTTTGCATCAGCCCCTATCTCAATGGAAACAGTCACCGCCGATATTAACGAAACAAAGGCCGTAGGGTTGCGGGGACGCCTCGCGGCGTTTGTCGAACTGACCAAGCCGCGCATTGCCGTACTGCTTGTATTAACATCGGCGGCCGGGTTTTATCTAGCTTCACGCGGGCCATTTGACTACGTTCTGTTTGCCCACTCGATGATCGCAATCGCACTACTCGCTTTTGGTGTTGCGGCGCTGAACCAATATTGGGAACGTAACATCGACAAACTAATGGAGCGCACCTCCACGCGTCCGCTACCGACCAGTAAAGTGACCCCGAACGAAGCTCTGATATTTGGGATCGTGCAATGTGCAGTAGCGGAAATATACTTGTTTTTGTTTGTGAATCCACTAACTGCGATTCTGGGTCTGGTTGTGATAATTGGCTATGTGCTTGTCTATACGCCGCTCAAGACCCGGACATCGGTTTCCACCGCTATTGGGGCCATTCCGGGTGCCTTGCCGCCGCTAATGGGCTGGACGGCGGCTACCAATGAAATCACGCTCGCGGCGTGGGCTTTGTTTGCGATGCAGTTCCTATGGCAGTTTCCACATTTTATGGCAATTGCGTGGATGTATCGCGAAGAGTATAAAAAGGCCGGCATATTGATGCTGCCGGTCGTTGAGCCATCAGGACGCCTCACTTCGCGGCAGATCGTGCTCTTCACGGTCATGTTACTGCCGGTCAGCCTAGCACCATTCTTTTTTGCGATTTCCGGATTTGTCTTTTTGATCGGGGCGAGCATTTTGGGCGTGTTGTTTCTTATTGGGAGTATCCAGGCTGCCCGGGCCAAAACCAATGAGATGGCAAGGCGGCTGTTGCTTGCGTCGGTCATCTATCTGCCGTTGCTCTTCATCCTGATGGTCGCCGACAAACGCTAGTTGTATGGAGATCGGAACCGCCGACATTATCGAAGACGCCCCTGAAGCCGGAGCCAAGGCGGGCCGTTCCAATTCATCTACTGGGTCGGGCCCACCGAATGGCGGTGATGGACGCGATCCCGGCGGCGGCGGAGATGGGCCAAAAAGCGACGATCGAATCCAGCCCGAGCCTTTTGTGCCCAATAAATCACGGATTCTGACAGGCTTTTTGCTGATCGTTGTATTGATGACGTTTGGCGGATTGATGGCGGCTTACGTTGTCATCGCGACAAACGGTGTTGCCGAGTGGCAGCCGTTTGCTCTTCCCATACAAGTTTGGATCAGTACAGCAATTATCCTCGCGAGTAGTATCACCTTTCATCTTGGAAAACTCTCGGTCGATCGCAGCTACCAACCTGCGGCGAAGAAATGGTTGGTCATAACTACTGTGCTTGGAGCGGCGTTTATATCTTCGCAATTGCTCTCGTGGCTGGCCTTGGTTAATCGCGGGCTTTATATGGCGAGCAATCCATACGCCGGATTTTTCTATATCATGACGGCTGTCCACGCGGTCCATGTCCTCGGCGGCATCGCGGCACTCGGAGCGGTTCTGTTACGGGTCTGGTATCCGACTGAAAGCTCCGATAAGATCGCTCGCCGCTCGACGCTCGCACAGGTCGTCGGTTGGTATTGGCATTTAATGGGCGGACTTTGGATCGTTCTATTTATCCTGTTAGGCTTTTGGAAATAATGGACCTACTGCAAATATTTCCGCATCTCAACGCTTCGCTCAACGCTCTTAGCAGCGTATTTTTGTTATGCGGTTTTTATTTCATCATGCGGCGCCAGATCGCTCATCACCGGTTCTGTATGCTGGCCGCGAGCTCCGTTTCGGCGCTATTTCTTGTTGGTTACCTGACTCATCACGCGATCAGGACATATTATTTTGGCCTGGGGCCGACAAAATTTAGGGGCGAGGGCCTGATTCGTCCCATATATTTCACGATACTCACTTCGCACACAATACTCGCCGCTCTGGTCGGCCCATTCATCATTTTAACGCTCCGGCGGGGCTTGAAAGGCTGGTACGAATCGCATAAAAAACTCGCGCGGCTCGTTTATCCGATATGGCTGTATGTGTCGCTAACGGGCGTGGTGGTGTACATGCTTTTGTACCAGATCTACCCCGGACGATAAATATTTTCAGTTTTGCCCAACTTATTTCGTATTCCGCGCATCATAATTGTTGAAATAGGCCCTAAGTGGTGTTACTATTTCAATGTTGAAAACCTGATCACCGAATTTCGACATGAGTCGAGAGCGGGGGAACCAATGTCTCACAGTTTATTGTGAGAACGGGGGCGAAGCATCTCGTGAGATGCAGGGATAATCTTTCGTTCCTAGCCCGTCAGCTAACCTCGTAGGTGTGGCAAAGAAGTTACAGGTAGGGATCAAGCCCGAACAGGTGCGATTTTCGATGTGCTTCGCCTATCGTGTTTCAACACTTGAAGCAGACATCCGGTCTTCTCAAAGAGAAAAGTTCCGCTAAGCAATTAGCGGAACTTTTTTGTCTACTCGACTGATTTTCCGTATTGGTCCGGTCCGGACCAGTGGACCAAGATGGACCAAGATCAGGGAACGACAGTTATCGGCAGCATCTTGACCGTTTTAAGAACGACCCTATCGTTTGGGTCGATAATGATCTCAGACGGCTTTGACGCCGATGGGATCGTGATGGTCTCGATGCGTTTTGTTATCGTTGCGGGCTGTAACAATGTCTTTCGTCCGGCTTTTATTTCGATGTCCAATGGCATGCGAAATGCGGACGTGACAAGTGCCTCAAGCTTCTGCGTTTGGGTAATGGTTAGTTTGAGGGTTTTCGTCCGGGTGCTGTAAACGGGTTTCACTGTCAACTTTGGAGCACTGGTGCCATAAACCCATTGGTCGAAGAACCAACTGAGGTCCTGGCCGGATGCTTCCTCCATTGCGCGTTTTAGGTCGGAGGTCTCGACGCTAGCTAGTTTGTGGCGATTGAGATAGATGTTGACGGCTTTCCAAAAATTTTCGGTACCGACCTGTTCGCGTAGCATGTGCAACACCGCACCACCTTTGTTATAAGTGATCGCAGCGTTGTCAAAAAGACCGTTGACATCCGTCGCGCGGCGGTTGTACAGGCCATGACGTTTGCGGTTGATCGAATCGTCAACGAGGAAATCGCCGGCGTCAGATCGGACTTTGCGGATGTAATCCTCACGGCCAAATGCCGTTTCGCGGTATGCGGCTTCCATATAGGTCGCGAAGCCTTCGTTAAGCCACAGCTCTGCCCAATTGCGGCACGTTACGAGGTCGCCAAACCATGAGTGGGCGAGTTCGTGTGAGACGAGATCGGTGACGATGCTCTTGCCAAAATCAAAATCTGCAAAAAAGATCTCATTGTCAGACATCGTCGTTGCCGTGATGTTTTCCATTCCGCCAAATTGAAACTTGGCAACGATGGTCTGATCGTATTTGTTGTAGGGAAATCTTACGCCGGTCAGCTCTTCGAAAACAGCCATCATCTTTGCGGTATCGCCAAAAGCCTTTTTCGCCGTTTCTTCTCTACCGGGATAGACGTAAAACCCGAGCGGGATGTCACCGTGTTTATCTTCGACCTTCACATATTTGCCGATGACGAAAGAGATCAGATATGTCGAGTGCGGCACGGGCATTTTGTAATGCCAGGTAACCGTGCCATCGGCATTCGATTCTTTGTCTATCAGTTCGCCGTTGCCGATGACGGTTTCGTCTTTCTCGACGGTCAGATATTCTTCGGTCGTGGCTTTATCGCTCGGGAAATCGTATGACGGTATCCAATAACGGGCTTCTTCGGCCTCGCCCTGAGTCCATATCTGGGCGGAGTGGCTATTGCTGCCCGCACTCTCGGCATCGACGAAATAGACACCCTTCTTCGGTGATGCGACATATTTGAAACGAATGGCGATCACATCGCCCGGGCCATAGCCTTTATCCAGCGTCACCAATACTTTGCCATCATCCGTCTTAAATTGAGCAGGTTTACCGTCTAACGTCACTGATCCAAACGCTATATCGACAGCATCAAGCTCGACGATTTTCAGACCGGCCTTTAATGGTGATAGTGATACGGTCGTATCGCCTAGGACCCTTTTATTTGTGCGATCAAAGCTCGCCCTGATGCTGTAGTGACGGACGTCAAAAGTCTGGGCACGAGTAAACTCAGGTTTGCCGATCTGGGCGAATGAGGAAAAAGCCGCAATAAAAAATATTGCGGCTATAAATGAAAAGTATCGTAAAGGTCTCATATAATTTCTATGGTTTCAGATATTTCTTGAACCAATCCATCACGTTGCTATACCAGAATTCTGAATTCTGCGGTTTTAGGATCCAGTGGCCCTCGTCGGGGAACATTATCAGTTTTGACTCAACGCCCTTTAGCTGGAGCGTTGTGTAAAGCTGCAAGCTCTGATCGTATGGCACGCGGTAGTCCAATTCTCCGGCGGTCACGAGCGTCGGGGTCGCAAAGTTTTTGGCGAACTTATGCGGCGACCACCTTGCGTACATCGCGGGATTTTCCCACGGCATTCCCTTAAACTCCCAGTTTACGAACCATAGTTCTTCGGTCGAGGTGGCCATGCTTTCAAGGTTATATACACCGGCGTGCGAAACGAACGCCTTAAATTTGAAGCGTGGATCATTATTATGCCCAAGTATCCAGTCCACCATGTATCCGCCATAACTTGCACCTGCCGCACCTATTCGCGTTTTGTCGATAAAAGGTTTTTTGGTGACCTCGGCAACGCCGTTCATAATGTCGGTGTACGCCTTGCCGCCCCAATCACCCGAAATGTCATCCACAAATTTCTGGCCATAACCTGTCGAACCACGCGGGTTCGGCATAAAGACGATATAGCCTTGGTTTGCAAATATCTGCGGGTTCCAACGGTAGCTCCAATTGTCACTCCACGCGCCCTGCGGCCCTCCATGTATTAGAACGATAAGCGGATATTTTTTTGCAGGATCAAATTTCGCCGGTTTTAGTAAAAATCCATGAATGGTCGCCCCCAGCCCACCTTTCCATTCCATTTCCTCAGGCTTTCGCAACTCGAATGAGGCGAGTGATGTGGTATTGACGGTTGTGAGTGGGGTTACCGCCCCGCCAGCAATATTTGCACTCATGATCTCTGCCGGCATGCTCATTGAGTTCGCGGCGAAAACAAGCTTGCCGTCGGATGTTAAATTTAACCCGCTGGCAAGAACATTCCTGACTATCGGCTCAGCACGGCCCGCGATCCTATCGATCGGCAAACTGAAGATCGGAGTCCGCCCGCGTTCGCCTGCTGTGAAGTAAACGGTTTTGCTGTCGGGCGAGATCACCATCTCATCGACCTGCTGATCGAACGAAACCGAAAGCTCGACCATCGCTCCCGTTTTAAGGTCGTACCGCATTATCCGCCAGCGATCGGCTTCGAATGTTGCCCGTTCCTGTGACCTGAATAGCAGATATTTGCCGTCCGGGGTGTACATCGGCGAAGCGTCGTAACCTTTCATGCTTGCAGTAATATTTTTAACGCTGCCGCCGTTTAACGACTGGATGTAGATGTCACTGTTTGTCGACATCGCCTCGACCTTATCAGGGTTTCTAATGTAGGCAATGCTAGACCCGTCCGGTGAAAAAGCATAATCTACACCCGACGCCGCTCCGTATGGCGGTGAATCAAAATCGCCCGGGGTAATGTCGCGGGCAGCACCGCCGCTGCTTGAGATGACAAAGACGTGCGTCCGTTTGCGGTCGGTCCAGTGGTCCCAATGTTTAAACAGGAGGCGTTCGGTAACATGAGCCTTGACCTTGCTCTTTTCGGCCTTTTCGTCTTCGGATTCATTGCAGGCATCGTCTTTGCATTCGGGATAGACATCAGAACTAAACGCGATCCATTTGCCGTCGGGTGACCAAACGGGCTGTCCGGCACCGCTTGAGAGCTTTGTGACTTGCTTTCTATCCGAGCCGTCGGGTTTTATCGTCCAGATCTGCCCGCCGGTCGTAAAAGCCAGCCATTTGCCATCCGGCGACCAACGAGGGCTGCTGCTTGATGCAGTACCGTTGGTGACCGGTTTTTGGTTACTGCCGTCGATCCCCATCATATAGATCTGCGTAAGGGTTTTATTTGCGGCCTTATCGACAACTCCGACGGTGTATGCCACCCACTTGCCGTCGGGAGAAACCTGCGGGTCGCCGACGCGTTTGAGATTGATAAGGTCATTGACGTTAAAGGTGATCTGGGCCTGAGTGGCAAAGGCCGCGATGATAAGGAAAACGAGTACGGATAGTGTGCGTTTCATAAGCTATTCCCATTATTTTAGATGTCTTGAACAGAAACATTATTGCACATTACCTCGTAAGACCGGAACGATTTCGCTAAGATAAAACGTATGAAGCTTAACCTTTTATTTCTCATTATCTTTGTGTCTGCGTTTTCTGCGATAGGGCAGACTGTGGCTCCGACGCCCGTGCTTTACAGCGAAGCGACGATCGCCGATTTGCAGCGGCTGCAGCAGGCCGCCATCAAGAGCGACTACGCTTATAAGCAAACGGGCTATCTCTCAAACAATATCGGAGCACGCCTCTCGGGATCGCCGCAGGCCGAGCGATCTGTGCAGTGGGTCGCCGAGCAGATGCGTAAACTGGGGCTCGATGTCAGGTTGCAGCCGTGCATGGTACCGCGCTGGGTTCGCGGCGAAGAGCGCGGTGAACTGATCGAATGGGACGGAATGGCGGCCGGTACGACGCAAAAAGTCTTTCTCGCTGCACTAGGCGGCAGCATTGCCACTCCGGCGGAAGGCATGACGGCTGAGATCGTTGTGGTGAAGGATTTTGACGAGCTTGCGAGACTCGGACGCGAGCGTGTTGCGGGAAAGATCGTGCTGTTCAACTTCAAATTTGACCGGGAACTGCAGGCTAGTGGATTTGGCGGGGCGGCTTATGGCCAGGCGGTGCAATATCGCTTTGGCGGAGCAATGGCGGCGGCTCGTTTAGGGGCGGTTGGTGTGCTGGTCCGGTCGGCGGGCGGTTCGCAAAACCGGCTTGTTCACACGGGTTCCATGGGCTACGCCGATGGAGTCACAAAAATACCCGGAGCGGCCGTTTCATTTGAAGACGCCGAAAAGATCGCGTGGCTTGCCGCAATGGGCAAAGTAAAGATCAAACTGACACTGACGCCACAGACGCTGCCCGATGTACCTAGCTTTAATGTGATCGCCGACCTAAAAGGAAGCGAGAAACCTGATGAGGCCGTCATCGTATCAGGCCATCTTGATTCCTGGGATCTCGGTGACGGTGCGATCGATGATGGTGCCGGCGTGGCTGTTGCGATGTCCGTTCCGGCATTGATCAAACAGCTTGGCCTAAAGCCAAAGCGCACGATCCGTTTTATTGCTTGGATGAATGAGGAAAACGGCGGACGCGGGTCTGCCGCCTATTTAGCCGAACAGGAAAAGAATATCGGGAATCACTTTGCCGCACTTGAATCAGATCTTGGGGCGTCACATCCGCTCGGGTTTTACTTTACAGGGAAACCGGAGATGGCGGCCTTTTTTGCACCGATCTCGAAGGTATTACTGGCCCAAGGAGCTGCTCTGGTTCAGCTACAGGCAGGCGGTGTCGGGGCTGATATCGCTCCATTAACTCAGAGAGGTGTCCCTTCATTCGCCCCGTGGTTTAACCAGCAGAGTTATTTTAATTATCATCACAGTGCAGCCGATACGTTCGATAAGATCGACCCGCAGGAGATCGCCGAGGTGAGCTCGGTGATGACAGTTTTGGCTTATGGTTTGGCGAATTTAGAGCAGCCTCTACCCCGTTGAGCCTGACCCGTGTTTCGTATAGGCTCACATACCTGTTAAGATTTGATACAAGATGAATAGACCACCGCCATATTTTCCGCAAAATCAGCTTTCACCGCCGGATGAGAATCGATATAAAAAGTTTAAGTTTGTCGTTGCAGGGCTGATCATCGCGGCACTTGCTCTTGTTGTCGGAATCGGCGTGGGTATCTACTACCTCATCGGCTGGCTTTTCTAAGCCGCTGTAAATCTAAACTCAAAAAAGAGGCTGTCTTGAAACTAGTTTTCGCGGCAGCTTCTTTTTTTGTGAAAGAAAGTGTTGAAGTCAGTGGTTTTTAGTATTGGTAAGTCTTTGGAGGTTGTGTGCGATTGCGATGAGGCCAATTTCGGTGGATGCTT
>JBGTII010000099.1:0-11789 GCA_041745735.1 Pyrinomonadaceae bacterium
AAGCATCCACCGAAATTGGCCTCATCGCAATCGCACACAACCTCCAAAGACTTACCAATACTAAAAACCACTGACTTCAACACTTTCTTTCACAAAAAAAGAAGCTGCCGCGAAAACTAGTTTCAAGACAGCCTCTTTTTACTGCTTTAGCTCCCTGATTACTTACCAGCGACGTTGCGGGTTGTCTGGCCGACGATATAGCTCGTCTTTGCCCTGACAACAACGTTCTGACGCAACACGCGGATCTTGATCTGTTTACGGTCACCGACGTTGCCGACCGTCTCAGGATAATATCCGAGCGAATACTGACGACGCAGTTCCTCGGCGATGCCGGCAAACGCCGATTCTATATTGTAGAGCGTCTGGGCCTCAAATTTACGTCCGCCGCTGTTTTGAGCAAGAGCCTCAAGATACGTGCGGCCGGTTTCATATTCCCTTGAACTCGACCCGCCACCGCCTCCGCGGCCTACATTCACACTACCGCCGGTGAGGATTGCACCCAAAATATCGCCAAATGTGACCCCGCCCGAACGACGACGTGGCTGCGGATAATTGCCGCCTCCGCCTCCATTGCCCCAACCGCCCCCATTCATATCACGCGACGTATCATATCTGATGGTGTAAAAGAGAGCATCGACCTCCTCAGACTCACGCAGGGTGCTAGTATAGTTGGCGTGTCGCGAGGTCGTATCGACACCGTCTGAGAAAAGCACGACTGCTTTGCGGCCTTGTATCTGACGCAGTTGGTTGTCAATGACGTAATTGACAGCCTCATATAGGCTGGTACCATCGCCAAACTGCAGCTGCCGGATCGCGTTTTTGAGCTGATAGCGGTTGTTTGTCGCGGGCGTCAATACATGGACGCTCTCGTCAAACGAGATCACCATCACACGGTCGGACGGGCGCAGTTGGTCGACAAAAGCACTTGCAGCGTTCTGGATCTCGTCGATCTTGAACTGCGTCGAAGGGCTCACGTCTATGAGCAAGATGACGGTAAAGGGCTGTTCGACCGATTGAAAATAATCGAGCTTTTGTTCTACACCGTTCTCAAATATCTTAAAATCCTTTTGCTGCAAACCCGAGATAAATCGTCCGTCGCGATCAAGCACTGACACAGGCATTGTCACGAGATTTGTCTCTACACGGATGACCTCGTCGTCCCCAGCGGTTGGCGTCGGCGTTGGAGCCGGACGGTTAGTGCCGCCGATCAAAACCGGTGGGCCGGACGGCGTGGTTTTTACATACGTATCATTGCCAAGTGGCGGCGGTGTCGCCGTCGGCGACACACGCGGGCGTGTAGAGGTATTTCCCTGAGAAAATGCTCCAACTACAAGCATCGCCATGGTCATCACGAGGGCGGCAAAATTTTTCATCGACACGTATTCTCCAATCCTTATCAGTTACTTTGGGGAAAGCGACGTTTTGATTAGAATTAGCGCGATTTCGTTGCTAAGAATTTTTCTCTAAATGCGCGATCGCAAGGTCATGAAAACGTCGGCGGACAGAGTTGATATTTGCGAATGGCAGAGCCCGGTTGTGCGTGCGGTTGGTGAGCAGGATAAATATGCGTTCTTTGACCGGATCGATCCACAAACTCGTGCCCGTAAACCCAAGATGGCCAAAGCTTTCCCGTGACATCTTGGTCCCGGCGGTAGAGTCAGGTGTCGATGCAAGTTGAAAAGCGAACGAACGATGCTCCTTCATTCCAGGCGTGAAATTTGTACGGAAAAGCTCACAGGTTTCGGGCTTTAATACCGTCGTATAATTGGGCAAAAATTGCTGTGCGATCTTAAAAGTCTCTTCGGCGGTCGAAAACAGCCCCGCGTGTCCGGCAACACCGCCCATGAAATAGGCATTATTATCGTGAGCCTCACCCCAAATGACATCATTGCGAAACGGGTCAGAACCGGGAGCGATAGCGACTGGGTTCTTTTCGTCCAAATAGCCTTGTTCGACACAAGTTTGTTTCTCAAACTCATTCCCTTTTTCACTCGCCGCTATCCTTTGGCTCATTGCCAGTTGCGGATTGAAAAACGTTTCTCGTAGCTCAAGAGGATCGAAAATATACTCGGACGCAAGCTTCCCAAAACTGCTATTCGCAACCCTTTCAATAAGATTCTGCAAAGCAATGAAATTTAAGTCGCTGTAAGTTACTGCTTCCTGTTCATAATTCAGCGGAGTTGTACCGATCTCGCTAATGATCTCTGACGGATCCTCTACCAATAGATAAAAAGGTTTCCAGGCGGGCAGATGCGAGCAATGAGTGAGCAGGTCGGCAATAGTGATCGTTCGTTTGCCCTCTATATCTAATTCTTTAAGATATACGCTGACTCGGCCATCGATCGGAAATTTACCGTCTTCGATGAACTTCGCCACCAGTAAACCCGTCACCAACACCTTCGTCAAACTCGCGAGATCATAGATCGTATCCAGCCGGGCCTCGATCCGTGCGGGTTCGACGACGGCGTGACCGAGGGCTTCGTGCAGGACGATCTCGCCTTTTTCGGCGACGAGGTAGACGGCTGACGGGAAGTCGCCGACGTCTATCCGTCCCTGTAAGAATGTTGCTATCTCGTTACGCACTTTCTTACCTTAATTGACACAGCACGTGTGTGTAAATAGACTTGAGAAATAAATCAACTTTGGAGGTATTGCTACTATGTCAACAAAAGCCGAATCGGCAGATCTGATAATGAAACTTTACGACCTTCGCCGCGAAGCGACGATGCGAAAGGCCCGCGACTGGATGTTCTTTTTTAACCCGACAAGCGCCGAGGACTACATGAAAACCATGATGGACCCGGAAGTCGGCGGTTACCTGCGAATGGTGACGTCGTATTGGGATATGGCAGCTACATTCGTCAATCAGGGAGCGATCGACGCGGAAATGTTCAACCAGACCGCCGGTGAGCACATGATCGTCTTCGCCAAGGTCGAGCCATTTTTGGATGAGCTGAGGACGATGTGGCAAGCCCCTGAAGCAATGGCCAATCTTGAAAAGGTCATCATGGATGCCCCAAACGGTTCCGAGCGTTTGAAGAAAACGCAGGAATGGATGAAAACAATGGCTGCTCCGCAGACCGAAGAGGCCGCGGCTTAGACATCCAGACGCAGACGGTGGGCGTCGATCTTTTCGAGCACACCGACCGCTAAACTCAACGCACGCCGTCCATCTTCACCGGAGATGGGCGGCGGCGTTTTATTTTCGATACAATCTAGGAACGCGGTGATCTCAGCCCGAAGGGGCTCGATGTCGTTGATCTCTAACCGATTGATCGAGATGCCGGCCAGCGGATGTGCAGCAGCAGGGTTTAGTGAAGTCACCGACGCGAATTTTGTCGCATAATCCAACACAACGTATGAATTGGTTTGATAAAACCGAGTTTTGCGGATCTTTTCGGTGCCGATGCGTGAGGCGGTGATGTTGGCGACCGTGCCGTTCTCAAATTCGATCCGTGCATTGGCCGCATCAACTTTGTTAGAGATGACAGGAATTCCGACTGCTCGTATCTCAGAAACTCTCACATCGCCGACCAGCCATTGGATCGCGTCGAGGTCGTGGATCATCACGTCGAGCACGACATCGGCATCCAGCGAACGGTTGGGAAATGGCGACACGCGATGGATCTCAAAATATAGCGGCCGCGTAACGTGCGGACGCAGAGCGACCATCGCAGGATTGTAACGCTCAAGTTGGCCGACCATCAACGTAGCTCCCGATTTGACGGCGGCGACGATCATCTTGTCGGCTTCGTCAAGCGTTAGAGCTATGGGCTTTTCAACAAGGACATTTACACCACTTTCAAGAAACGCACAAGCGATCTCACAATGCGTCTCGGTCGGCGTCGCGATCGAAACAGCCTCAACTTTGCCAAGCAGCTCATGACAATCGGTAAAATAGTTGCAACCATGACTTGATCCGATCTGTGCGGCGGTTTCAGCGCTCGAATCGCAAACACCAATAAGCTCAACACGCCCCTCTGCGGCCAATTCTGCATAGTTACGTGCATGATGCCGCCCCAGACTGCCCACACCAATCGCAGCTACCCTAAGTTTTCCATTCTCACCCATAATTTGATAACAAGCCGTTTTTCAGCAATACTTTACATTCTCATTTAAGAACGTGGAAATTACAAAGTCCGACACACAGCCATCCTTTGCGGTACCCAAATATGTATGGGTGTCTTTCGCCGGGTTGGCAGTCCTCGCGTATTTCATCGGCCTCAATTTACCCTTTCTCGGCCCCGACGAACCGCGTTATGCACAAGTCGCACGCGAGATGTTCGAACGCGGAGACTGGGTAACGCCGACGCTCGGTGGATTTAACTGGTTCGAAAAACCCGCCTTGCTCTATTGGTTTGAGATCGCGTCTTACAATATATTCGGAGTCAGCGAATTTGCTGCCCGCCTCGGACCTGCGTTCTGCGGCATGGCTACAGTCACAAGCCTTTGGATACTTGGGCGTAGTTTCAGTTCAAACACCAAAGGCCCAAACCCAAAGACCGATTTCGCCAATTGGCTGGCTCTCATAGCCGCATCAACGCTCGGAATACTCGTCTTTGCTCACGGTGCCAGCTTTGACATTATCGTCACATTTCCGATGACGGCCGCACTTGTCGGTTTTTTTATCTTTGACCAAGCGAAAGACAGATCATTTAAGAACTATCATCTACCGCTGCTTTCGTTCTATTTTTTTATTGGCGTATCGTTGCTTGCAAAAGGTTTGATCGGCATAATTTTTCCGTTTGCCATAGTCGCGATCTATCATGTTTTGGCGTGGAAAATGCCGTCAAAGATTTTCGTCCTAAGCCTGTTTTGGGGCACTGCGATCGCGGTCGCGGTCGCGGCGATATGGTATGTACCGGCCATCTCGCGACACGGATGGCAGTTCGTTGACGAGTTTTTTATCCAGCACCATTTTCAGCGGTTTACATCGAATAAATACCAGCACCCACAGCCGTTCTATTTCTTTCTGTGGGTGCTGCCGCTGATGACGTTGCCGTGGCTACCGTTCTTTTTCGCCGCGATATGGTGCTATTTGAAAGGAATTTTTTCCCGCGGAGACGCAGAGACGCAGACGGAGCGACGGTCACCTGTTGCAGTTTCATCTCCGCTACTTATCTTTTCAGTAGCTTGGCTCCTCGTTCCTCTCGTTTTCTTTTCTCTTTCCGGATCAAAACTCCCCGGCTATATCCTCCCGTCAGTCCCGGCGGCGGTTATCGTGACGGCGAGTTACATTTATAAGCTCGTCGAACTAAGCCATCGTTGGAAAATAGTTGTACTATCCGGTGCCGCATCGGTTTTTATCGTGACCATGGCATTAGCCGTATTTGCTGTCCCTCGATTTTCAGGTCCGGAGACAGTTAAGTGGCTTTTTGACGCCGCTAATGAACGCGGCCTCTCAACCGAGCGTGTATTTACACTGCACACTATCTCGCATAGCACCGAATACTACGCTGCCGGACGCCTGTTGCGCGAACCTGATGGCAAACTCAAAAAGCTTTATAACCCACCCGAGGTCGTTTCGGAAATGCAGCGAGCGAATGCGAGGACAGCTCTAGTTCTCGTACCGCTCGAATATCTGAAACAATTGACCGATAGCACTCTTTTGACCTCAGAAGTGCTGCAAGATAATGGCGAGCTTGCTATCGTTGCGGTCAAAGTGAAATAACGATCAACTTTCCGCCGCGCGGCGTAGCCGGTCCATCAACGCCGCACCTATGCCCGTCTCATCTACCGTTTCACAATAGATGGTGTTAATTCCCTGCCGGTCACACTCACGGAAAAATTCAAATATGGCGTGGGCGTACTCCTCGACTGATTTGCAGACACGCTCGATTTCGTATTGCTCCTTCGGCGCTCTTAGACCAATGTATGCGGAGTTAAACTCAGCGGCGAAATCACCTACCCTGACAAAAATGACCCTTGCCGTTGGCGAATAGTGTTTGTGTTTCAGTCCCGGGCTTTTTGGCTGCTCGCCTGTGGTTGGCTCATAAATTCGAGTTTCTGGAACGACCGCTTGCAGTTGAGTCAACGAAATCACACCTTGTCGCAACAATAATGGCACTTCGCCGGTGCAATCGACTACTGTTGATTCCAGCCCGATCTCGGTCGGGTCGCCTTGCAAGATGCAGTCAAGGCGTCCATCAAGATCCTCTGCGACGGCTTGCCATGTCGTCGGGCTTGGACGTCCGGACAAATTAGCCGATGGAGCAACAACTGGAGCTCCGCACACCGCTAAGAAGCGATGAGCCAATTCGAATCGCGGCATCCGTACGCCGATGGTGTTGAGACCGGCAGTAGCAATAGATGGCACCGCGTCAGATTTTGGCAGGACGATCGTCAACGGCCCTGGGAAAAAACTCTTTATAAATTTCTCAGCATTCTCTGTGATCTCTGTGGCTAAGGTCCCGATCTGCCCTACCTCACAAATATGTGCGATCAATGGATTATCAGTCGGACGGCGTTTTGCCTCGAATATCTTTGCGACAGCCTTTTCGTCAAAAACATTGGCACCGAGCCCATAAACCGTCTCGGTTGGAAACGCAACGATGCCTCCGCGTTTGATATATTCACCCGCTTCGATAGGATCATTTGTCAGAACAGTTTTCACAAAAGAAGTTTACGCAAAGCCTCCAAGAACGCAAAGGAAGAGTTTCACGCCCCTTGTGTTCACGCTAATATATCAATGTGAGCATTACCGACAAACTCAAAGATCTTCCAACCGCCTCGGGTATTTATATCCATAAAAACGAAGCGGGTAAGATCATCTATGTCGGCAAGGCAAAGAATCTGCGGAGCCGGGTGCGGCAGTATTTTCAGTCGAGCCGCAACATGGACCCGAAGACTCGACGGCTTGTGAGCTTTATCGCCGATTTTGAGTTTATTGTTGTCGATAATGAAGTTGAGGCTCTAGTGCTTGAGTCCAATCTGATCAAAAAGCACAAGCCGCGATTCAATGTCTTGCTCAAAGACGATAAAACTTACCCGCACCTAAAACTCACCAATGAGCCTTTTCCAAAGGTCGTCGTGACCCGCCGGATCGTCCGCGACGGATCGAGTTATTACGGCCCGTTTTTGCCTGCAACGCTTGCTCGTAAGACACTTAATCTCGTGAATCGTGCATTCCAGCTTCGGACATGCGAGATCGAGATCACCGGCAAACTGCCGCGTCCGTGTCTCGAATATCATCTAAAACGATGTCTCGGCCCGTGCGTCAAAGGGCTTTGCTCGCCGGAGGAATATAGAGAGGCAGCGGCGGACGTCAAAATATTGCTCGAGGGCAAAAATAAGGAGCTTGCCAAAACCCTCGAGGCCCGCATGTGGCAGTACGCCGAGGAAAGCAAATATGAGCTGGCGGCAAAATACCGCGATCTGCATCACACAGTTCTGGCTCTGAGCGAAACGCAAAAGATGGCGACGACCGCCGACCGCGATGTGGATATCATCGGCTTTTACCGCGAAAAGCAGCGACTTGCGTTACAGCTATTTACTATGCGCGAAGGGCGTATCGTCGGCCGCCGCGAATTTTTTTGGGAGGACCTGCCTGAGGATGATTCGTTCAATTCGTTCGAATTTCTGCGAGAGGTGCTGATCCAATATTACTCGACCGATTACGTCCCGCTCGAGATCCACGTCCCACAGGATTTTGACGACCGTGCGATCCTCGAACAACTACTTTCCGAACGCCGCGGCCGCAAGGTAAAGATACTCGACCCCAAACGCGGCAAGAATCGCCATCTCGTCACATTGGTCGAAACTAACGCCAAGATCGCGTTCGAACAGCGTTTTCGCGTACTCAAACCCGATTCTCAAAAGGTCCTCGAAGAGCTGCAAGAGCTGCTCGAACTGTCATATTTCCCCGAGCGGATCGAGTCTTTCGATATCTCAAATATTTCCGGCTCGGAAAACGTCGCGGGCATCGTCGCTTTTGAGAACGGTAAGCCCGCTCGGGTAAATTACCGCCGTTTCATTATCAAAACGGTCGAAGGTGCGAACGATTTCGCATCAATGCACGAAGCTGTTTTTCGCCGCTATCGCCGCCAAAAAGACGAAGGACAACCGCTGCCCGAACTCATCTTTATTGACGGCGGCAAAGGCCAGCTTTCGGCCGCCGCTGCTGCGATGCAAGCTCTCGACCTCGAGCAAATAATGCTTGTGGGGCTCGTAAAACCGCCAAAACAGCACAACCAGATCTCGCATTTGCTGATCCATGGCCGCGAAGACCAGCCGATACCGTTCGACCGCAACTCGCTCGCATTCCGGCTGATCTTGCAGATCCGCGAGGAAACGCACAAAACCGCCATCGAGTTTCACCGCAAACGCCGCGAGAAACGTGATTTCTCATCCGAACTCTCCGAGATCCCAGGCGTCGGTGGGAAACGAAAAATGAAACTGCTGCGTGAATTTGGCTCGATCGAGCGAATCGCCAAAGCCGAGGCTGTCGAGCTGAAACCATTCGTCGGAGCAAAGACCGCGATCGAGATCTACCTGCATTTCAAAAACCAGCGAGAGATCTCTGAAACCTAAGGCACGACGTTCCGCGGATTGCCGACCTTTCTCCATTGACTTTCTCCATAAACTACTATATTTTTCGTGTCATAAGCTAAACAATTAGCTATTCAAGGGCTTTTGGGTAATTCACTTTAAAGGAGTTTTTTCCTATGGTCACGAGATTATTAGCAGCCACCGTTGCAGGTGGTATCACATTTTTCGTTCTCGGTTTTCTCATTTACGGTCTGTTGCTCGAACAGACGGTGATGAAGCCGAATATGAACACCTACGCCGGTTTGATGAATGAGACACCGGTTTGGATAGCGTTGGTTCTTGCCAATCTGGTCTCGGCTTTCCTGCTTGCCTACATCTTTGATCGATGGGCGAGCATCAGCACATTTGTCGGCGGTATGAAAGGCGGAGCAGTAGTATGGTTTCTGATCTCACTCAGCTTTCAGTTGATGTTTCTAGCGTTTATGAACCTTCACAAGAACTACATTCCGCCGATCGCGGATGTACTCGGTTCGGTTGTTATGGGTGCCATCGGCGGCGGCGTGATCGGTGCCGTGCTGGGCATGATGAATAAAGAAGCGTAGGCGAAAAAAATAAAGCGGCCCTCGTTTTGGCGTGTGAGGTACAGCGACGTTGCCGCACACGTTTGACGAGGGCCTGTTTCGACCTTTGGGTTTGGACCCGATGGTCAAACCTAGTTTTTCCTGACGTAGGTCTTGTGTACGACGAGTTTCGACTTTTCGTCAACGGCCTCGATCATCACGTTGTCCTTGTCCTCACGTTTGACGAGCCGAGCTCCGGCGGTCGCGCGCTCGGTCGATTTTGCTTTGTCCGAGTCAGCAATAAATCCTTTCACCGCATCCGCTTTGACCGGATCGGCAAGTCTTACGCCGCGTTGAGCGGAAACCGCCTCTGTCGCCGTGGCTTTGAGATTCTTTGTCCAAAGCTTTTTGAACAGCGAATTCGACACAAAGATATCGGCACTGTTGATCTGGCCATTGATCGCGAACGCGTAGCCGATCACGTCGGATTTGCCGTCGATGATGCTGCTGAGTTTTTTGATGTACTCATCGACATTGGCGACGACCTTGCGATTCTCAAGACTCAATTGCAGACTCGACGCCGAATCAGTGGAGTTTACCGTGCCGCCGATATTCTTTGCGAGATCGCCTTGGGCCTCGGAAACCTTTGCCCACACCTCGGTCTGCGAACGCGACGCGTTTGCCGCGATCTTTAGGTCGCGGGTGACGATGCGGTCGTTTGAGCTGGTAAATTGTTTTGAGTCCTCATTGCCCCGCTTTTCCCAGCGGCCCGATTCGACGCAAAAGGCCTCGATCTTGACACGCCCAGACCTTGCCGAGAAGATTATGCTGACGGCCAGCACGCGGTCCTGTTTACCGCCCTTGACGATATCGCCGGACTGTATGAAAACGTCTTGTTCCTTTGACAGGTTCTCAACCTCCAGTTCGTTAACATTTGACGTCTCGTAGACGCGAAACAGCTTTCGCTCCATCGCCTCTTGCAGCGTCATCATGTTGGTCTTTTTCGATTCGTCCTTGCCGTGGATGAGAAAAATGGAGAGATTTTTGTAAGTGTACGGCGCCGAGATCCGGTACCCGCTACTCTGTGCCGTCGCCGTCGAAGCCACACCCGAGATCAATGCGATCATCGACAAAATGCCGATTTTTAGTCTTGTATTCATATAACAACTCCTTCGAAAAAAATACGTAAATTGTGCTCGGGAGAGCGTCGCCTTATGTATTTGGAACGGAACCGTTCGCGGGTTCTTGCAAAAAAAGGTTGGGCGGGAGCCCGCATCGGTCCGGGGAACTCCTGGAACACTCAGGGGAACGCCCGCAACGCTCAGGGGAACGCCGTCAGTGCTCAGGGGAATCCCCGCAACGCTCAGGGGAATGCCCGCAACGCTCAGGGGAATCCCCGCAACGCTTAGGGGAATCCCTGCAACGCTCAGGGGAATCCCCGCAACACTCAAGGGAACGCCCGCAACGCTCAGGGAAACGCCGTCAGTACTCAGGGAAACCCCAAAAACCCCGCCCACTGTTCAACTATTCACTGTTAGTTGTTCACTATCTCTGCTAACATCCTAAAAATATAGACATATCGCAAAATCGCAGGACTGCCACCAATCTTCTAATGTCTGCATCCAACATTTAATTGATAGACGATAAGGTCGTAGTAACACGATGGTTTTGGGAGACAAACTTTATGAGTAATCGAATAAACCTAGTAGTGATGGCGAGTGTTCTAATATGCACATCGTTTTATCAAACAGTCTTTAGTTGTCTAACACCGATGGGTGAAGTTCCCTTTTGTTACATATATCAAAACACTGAAGTTATTTTTGTCGGGAAGATCCTTAAAGCTGAGCCTTTCGATTACGAACCAACGAACTCAAACGAGGCGAAGCTAAAAGAGGCTTACAAAAACTGGATGGGTGTATACGAAAAGATGACATTCGCTGTAGTCGATAAATACAAGGGCGTACCATCCGAATCTGTTGAAATACTGAATCTTACGAAAGGTGGAACATCGTGTGATAATCCCATAAAAATGAATGTAGGTGAAAGGTGGGCCGTTTTAGCTCACCGATTAAAGCCGGATTCTACGGATTATTATGTGACAACTGCCAAGAAGATTGACGAGAATAGTATCAATGATCTAGTGATAAAATTGGAAAAGGTTCGCGAGAAAGGAATAACGCCGTCGATATTTGGACAGATCCACGCAAACTATCCACTGTCAAAGACTGGCCTTAAAGGATATCAAGTGACGGCCCAACGCGATGGAAATACGTTTAGAGCAAAGATGGATCAATACGGACAATTCTCGTTCGATAACATTGAGTCAGGGACGTACAACGTTAGAGCGTACGTTCCCTTCGCTGGATACGTGGCTCTACCCATTAATCAGTACCGCCATGACCAGTTAGGGTTCGATGAAAAAAAGCGTTTATTTTTTTACGAATACAAAGCGAATGTCGAAGACAACAAATGTTTCTATGAAACCTTCTGGATTCGCCCTAATGCCGCTCCACAAAATTAGATAAGAATCGTGCTCAGGCACTGCGATCTTTCCGCCGCTCCGATCCCCAAAAACCCCGCCCAAGAACAAAGGATAAAAAGAAAATGAGGCTGTCTGAAAAGGCGGTCTTTTTTTTGGCGCAAAAAGGGGTGAGAGGCTTTAAAATGTATGAATGAGGAAGAAAGGGAAAGTTGTATTTAAGAGGTATGAGCAGAATCAGCCGCTGTTGCTGCCGCCGAGTT
>JBGTII010000100.1:0-2982 GCA_041745735.1 Pyrinomonadaceae bacterium
CGACTGAATGGTCTCCGAATTTACCGGCCCCGGCGAGATACTGATCCAAACACGAAATCTTGCGGCGTTTGCCGGTATGCTCAAGCCTTTCTTCCCATCCCAAGGCGGCAGCGGCGGCGGCGGTTTTAGCTTTGGAAGCTAGCAGGTAGTTTTGGAAAAAACATCATTATCCAAAGATCCGGACGCGGGCGGATCCGAAATTAGGATCCCCGCAACGGCTGTCTCCCGCGGCATCGGCATCGGCCGAGCCGTATTCCTGAACGGCGACGGCCCCGCCCCGACTAAAAATAATATCAATCTTAACGATATAGACGATGAGATCGAGCGGCTGCAACATGCAGTTCAGCATTCGCTCGATGAGATAATCGAACTGTCCTCGGCCCCGTCGCCCGATTCGGCGGCAGATATTTTTGGGGTTCACAGCCTGATCCTCGAAAGCTCATCTCTTATTCCCGACATTGAATCTGAAATACGCTCGCATTTGGTAAACTCAGAATCGGCAATTCGCACAATGTCGCAGGAATATTCAGCCCGGCAACGTGCAGCCGCCGACCCACATATAAGCGATAAATATCTCGATGTTGTTGACGTGGCAGATAGGCTTTTGAACGCACTAGGTGGCTCTTCCGACACGACTAACCGTGGTTCTGATTCGATTCTTATCGTCAGGGAGCTGATGCCCTCGCGGCTGATGCAGCTTGCAAAAACCGCCCCGAAAGCGATCATTTCCGAACAGGGCGGCTGGACCTCTCATTCGTCTATTCTCGCTCGCGAGCTAAAGCTGCCCGTTGTCACCGGCGTTAGGAATATTGAACGCATTCTTGCGGATGGCGACGCTGTCATCGTTGACGCCATTAACGGTGAGGTCATTGTCCGTCCGTCGGAGACATCGGTAAACGAGTTTTCCGCAGTCAGCAGCGTTGCTATTATGCAGGGGGAAGAATCTCCCGCCAAAGATGACAAAACCTTTACAAAAGACGGTGTCGAGATAGTCATCCGCGTAAATACCGACCACCCAAATATCTACCAACAGGCGAAAGATCAGGGTGCGATGGGCATCGGGCTTTACCGGTCCGAATCTATCTTTGACCGTACAAACAGTTTTCCAAGCGAAGACGAGCAATTTGCCGCATATACACAGATCGCGACCGCGACCGGTGATGCGGGAGTCCGGATAAGAACGTTTGACGTCGGCGTCGGCCAACTCGGCGGTGACGCAAAGATAATTGAAAGAAATCCATCACTTGGTCTGCGTTCAATAAGGCTAAGCCTCACTGATCAAAGCTATTTTAGAACACAGATACGGGCGCTGCTGCGTGCTTCAAACGGCGAAAAGATCGACATCGTCCTGCCGATGATATCGGGTGTCGACGAGATATTTCGTCTTCGAGAGATCATCGAAGAGGAACGGGAGAGCTTGCTCTCCGCCAGAGTGTCGATTGGGGAACCGCAGCTTGGTGCCATGATCGAGGTGCCATCCGCTGTAATGACCGTGAATGAAATAGCTCAAAACGTCGATTTTCTTTGTCTCGGAACAAATGATTTGGTCCAATATTTGCTCGCGGTTGATCGTGATAACGAAGCCGTCGCTGATTGGTACCAGACGCTCCACCCGGCAGTAATACGTTCGATCCGAGAGGTTGTCGATGCGGCGAATAAGGCAAATATTCCGCTCAATATCTGCGGCGAGGTCGCCGGATCGCCGTTTTACACGCCGCTTTTACTCGGATTGGGGGCTCGTGAGCTAAGTATGAATGTTAATTCGATCCCAAATATTCGTCGTTTGAGCTCAGGCATTACTTTCAGTGAAGCGGCACAACTTGTTGATTCTATTACCGGTTGTGTAACTGCTGCCGAGACAGAAGAAAGACTACGCTCACACTACCTCGCAAACTGGAGCGATCTATTCCCACCCGGACTCTTGTCCTCAAAAAATCTTTAAATAACGCCTGAAAAAGTAGAATCCCGCCGGTTTTATCTGTTTATTAAACCGTGGCATTCGTGCGCGAGTGTCCGTCCAAAATTGCCGCTCCGGCCTGTAAGAGGAAGATAAACCTGCAATGATCCTGCTTTACCGTCTAAAACAACCGCTTTTGCCGCTTGTCCTTGTCCTATTGGTGGCAACCGCCAGCATTTCTGCCCAAAAATTGGATAAGAAAGGGAATAACAATCCATACTCGCCGAGTCCAACCGCGACTATGAGCGAAAACGGTGACATTTCCGAGCCTCTTGCCACCACAACCACGGCAAAAGTCAGCCGTGATATGGAGGTAATTCGTACGACCTCGCAGCCAGTCGTGCCGCCGACATCAACGCCCGCGAAGAATATTGATCGAACCCCTGGCAAACCAACTGATACCTACAACGTTGGGATCCGCGATGTGTTGTTTGTAAATCTGAAAAATGCCCCGAATGCATCTGGGTATTATACTGTTCGTGATGACGGTACGATCGACTTTCCATTGGCTGGTGAGAATGTTGTTGTAAAAGGCAAAACGACCCGCGAAATAACCTCAATGATCGAGTCCGCGGTGACGCTTTACACAAATCCGCAGGTTGAGGTTAAGGTTCGCGAATTTAGCAGTCATAAGATAAATGTCACCGGCATGGCGGAGCGTAAAGGCGAACGCACGATCCAGCGTGAGGCGGTGCCGCTTTTTGTTGTCAGAGCCGATGTCAATGTGGATCCTAAGGCGACGAAGGTGCTGGTCCGCCGCAACGAACTTGCTACCCTCGAGTCCTTTGATTTGAGCGACGCTAAAACCGATAACATCTTGATCTATCCCGGCAATTCGGTCGAGTTTGCTGTCGACGCACGCGGCTCGGTGCTTTCGACAACCGGTTTTTATTATATATCGGGCGAAATAAATACAGCGGGGCAAAGAGAATATGAAACAGGGATAACCTTGTTTCAAGCGATCATGGCATCCGGCGGGGCAAAAGGAAATCCAATAAAAGCGACCATTCGGCGCAAAGTCGAGA
>JBGTII010000101.1:0-7586 GCA_041745735.1 Pyrinomonadaceae bacterium
ATTTTTTCATTGATCGTGATAACGGTCAGCGTATTTGCGGGCGTCGCAAATACGCTGGCGATCGTATTTTTTGGACGTCTAAGTAGAATTTTTCTCAACGATCGGAAAGTATTCTTCAAACGTCTCCACCAGACGATCGCCTTGTTTCTGCTGCTCGGCACAGCTGTTTTTGGGATGTATCTCTTGTTTACTCCTTTGATCGAACGCGGTTTTGGTCTCGCACTTGATCATGACCTTTATCTGATCATGTCGGCGGCGATCCCGTTTATGTTCGTGGCCAGCTGCCTCGGCATGGTGTTCACGATCATCAGAAAGCAGAAGGTTGGTATGTATCTTTCTGCCGTGATACTCGCCGCAAATTTATCTGCTTACTATCTACTCACCGAACGATTCGGCCTGCGCGGAGCGGCCTACGCGTTCGTACTTACAGCTGTGTTTCAAAGTCTGGCGATCTATTGTGTATTGATCGTTTCTCTCAGATGGAGTTCTCCGGCAAAGACGGACCTGCCTAGAGACTAGATTGCCTCGGCGCGGATCAGCTTGAACGCCCGCTTGTCGATTTAGCGTAATCCCCGTCGTTCGTTTAGAATAATGATTTATGAATGCGTAGGCAGTTGTCAGTTTGGATCGGGTAATTAACCCTCAGTCGCTCGAGCGCTTTCGATTGTGATCAGTGATTTCATTGGCATCGTAAAGTTTTAGGCCCTGTTATTTCGAATTAGATCAGTATTTTATGCTGCCGTTTCTCTTATACTTTGCCCTAGCGATGATTGGCGTGTCGATGATCGTGGCGGATCCCAAATACGGGTCAGAAGCTCTGCTTGTGGTCGTAGTCCTCTCAGCGGTGGCAATCGTTGTTTTTCGCCGTTATACAGATGAAAAAAGATTTATCACCTATGTATTTTTAGCTGCCCTTTGTGCGCGGTTGATATTTGGTCTTATCATTCACGTTTATCAGTTGAGAGATTTTGTCGGACTCGACTCGCTCGGATATGACCTCATGGCCTCTAGGATCTCCGATTATTGGATGGGATATATACAGCAAGATCCGGAGGTCACTCGACTGCTCACGGTTAAGGGCCCCGGGTGGGGGATGAACTATCTAATAGGATTTCTTTATCTAACGTTGGGTAAAAGCATCTTTATTACTCAGTCTGTCTTTGCCGTCATCGGTGCTGCGACTGTCCCGCTGGTTTATTTTTGTTCTGAAAAGATCTTTCACAATACACGCGTGGCAAAGGCGACTGCGATCGGCATCGCTTTCTTTCCGCCCTTTATCATCTGGTCCGGTCAAATGCTCAAGGATGGTCTCATCGTCTTTTTGCTGGTATTGGCAATGTTAATGGTGTTGGAGATGCAAAAACGATTTTCATTGGCCGGCGCTGTAGCACTGATCTTTTCCCTGATCGGGATCTTATCGCTAAGGTTCTACATTTTCTACATGATCTGTATCGCTGTTATCGCCGGTTTTATCATTGGTCTAAATACGTCTTTTAAAGAGGTGCTCCGACGGACAGCGATATTAGTTGGGATCGGATTGGTGTTGATCTACCTCGGTGTGGTCCGTGTAGCAACCGTTGATCTTGATACGTATGGATCGCTCGAGCGGGTGGCGGTCAGCCGCTTGGATCAAGCTCAATCCGGCGACTCGGGATTTGCGGCCGATCAGGATGTCTCGACCGTGGGAGGGGCATTGTCTATTTTACCGATAGGGTTTGCATATCTTATGTTTGCTCCATTTCCATGGGAAATGAAAAATTTTCGGCAAAGTATTACCTTGCCGGATATCCTGCTGTGGTGGGCGATGATCCCGTTTCTTATTTACGGCCTCTGGTACACCCTCAGAAATCGGCTGAGAGCGAGCCTCCCGATCTTGATCTTTACTTTTCTGCTCACGGTATCGTATGCGGTCTTTCAAGGAAACGTCGGAGCTGCGTATCGTCAGCGGACACAGATCCAGGTCTTTCTCTTTATGTTCATTGGTGTTGGTTGGGGACTTATCCGAGAAAGGATCGAGGACAAAAAAGCGAACGAGATCTCCCGGAGAAATGAACTTAATAGACGACTTAAAACTCGGTTTCAAGAACAGCAGAAAGTAACCTAAATGTGCGGAATTACGGGCTTTGTAAATAACAGCAAGGGTGCCGTGGACCGGGCTGTGCTCGAACGGATGAATCAGGCGATCCTCCACCGCGGGCCTGATGAGGACGGCTTTTACGTGCGCGATAACGTCGGCCTAGCGATGCGCCGGCTATCGATCATCGACCTCGCCAGCGGCCAGCAGCCGATCCATAATGCTGGCAAAACCAAGTGGATCGTCTTTAACGGCGAGATCTACAATTACCAAGGTCTTAGAAAAGAGCTTGAGGAACGCGGGCACAAGCTTTATACAAAATCCGACACTGAGGTTGTTCTCCGACTTTACGACGAGTACGGCGAAGGCTGTTTGCAGCATCTGCGCGGTATGTTTGCTTTTGCGATCTGGGATGAGACGGAAAAGACGCTGTTTCTTGCCCGTGACCGCGTCGGCAAAAAGCCGTTGCTTTATTCTCATCAAACGAACGGCGATCTGATCTTTGGCTCCGAGTTTCAAGCTGTATTGCAACATCCGTCGGTCTCGCGTGAGGTCGATATGAATGCCATCGACAGCTATATGACGTATCTCTGTGTGCCGGCACCGCAGACAGCGTTCAAACAGATCCGCAAACTCGAGCCCGGCCATTGGCTGCGTTGGAAAAATGGTGAGATCGAGACGCGGCGATATTGGCTGCCCGATTTCTCAAAAAAGATAAAGATCTCAGAGGAAGACGCGATCATAGAGACGACCCGCATAATTCGCGAAGCGACAAAGATGCGGCTTATCTCTGAGGTTCCGCTTGGAGCTTTTCTTTCCGGGGGCGTCGATTCGTCTGTAGTGGTTGCGTTGATGGCTCAGGAGAGTAACGAGCCAGTTAAGACGTTTTCGATCGGTTTTGACGAACAGGATTTTAGTGAGCTCAAATACGCAAAACGTGTCGCCGAGCATGTCGGTGCCGAGTACAACGAATTCATTGTGCGTCCGAACGCAGTAGACGTGCTACCGACGCTCGTTGAGCATTACGGCGAGCCTTATGCCGACTCAAGCGCGATACCGACCTATTACGTCTCAAAAGAAACGCGTCAGCACGTCACAGTCGCCCTGAATGGCGATGGCGGCGACGAGAGCTTTGGCGGGTATGAGCGATATACGGCAATGCAGGTCGCCGAAACTTATCAGCGATTTCCCCGCCTACTCCGCAAGGCATTTATTGAGGCCCCAGCCGATCTGTTACCCTCATCCGAGCTCAATCGCTCGCGTGTGCGGGATGTTCAGCGGTTCATAATGGCGGCAAATCTGCCCCGAAACGAGCGTTACTATTACTGGATGTCGAATATCAAGGACCGATTCAAAGACGATCTTTATACGAGCGAGTTTAAAACAGCGACGCACGAAAACAGGCCCTTTCATTTCCTAGATCAATGGTACAAACAGGCAAATGGGGCCGGCATTCTTGATTCGACGCTCCTCACCGATCAGATGACGTATCTGCCAAACGATCTGCTCGTTAAGGTTGATATAGCGTCGATGGCTAATTCGCTTGAGGCCCGCTCACCGCTGCTCGATCACAAGGTCATCGAGTTTGCCGCCAGCCTTCCTGAGAATTTGAAGATGCGGCGGTTTCAAACAAAGTATTTGCTCAAAAAAGTTGCCGCTCGACTCGTGCCGAAAGATGTGATATACCGGCAAAAAATGGGCTTTGGCGTTCCGATCGGCAAATGGTTTCGCGGTGAGTTGAAAGATTTTGTCCATTCGGTGCTGCTCTCAGAAAAGGCGATGAATCGCGGCATAACCGATCCGGCACTGGTCCGGCAATGGATCGAACACCACGAAACCGGGGTCGCCGACCACACACATCACATCTGGGCCCTATTGATGCTCGAACTCTGGTTCCAGCGCTTCATCGACCCGCAATGAAAACAAACATAGATAATCAGGTTGTCGCCGGATTTGGTGACGAATGGGCTCGTTTTGATCAAGCAGGTTTAGATCGTGATGAGCTACAAAAGATGTTTGATAACTATTTCAACATCTTTCCGTGGAATATCGTCGATTCCGGATCGGTTGGATTCGATCTCGGATGCGGGAGCGGCCGATGGGCTAGTTTTGTTGCTCCTCGGGTCGGAAAACTATATCTCTTCGATCCCAGTAGCGATGCGTTAGAGGTTGCGAAACGCAACCTTAGGGACTCGAACAATTGCGAATTTGCGTTAGCCGGGGCGGAAGATATCCCGCTTGCCGATGAAATTTGCGATTTTGGTTATTCTTTGGGAGTTTTACACCATATCCCGGATACCGAGGACGGCCTGCGGTCGTGTGTCCGCAAATTAAAGTCCGGCGCCCCGTTCCTGCTCTATTTATATTATAGCTTTGATAACCGGCCTGTTTGGTTCCGTATGTTGTGGAAAATGAGTGATTTGCTCCGGCGGGGAATAAGCGCTTTGCCCAATTCACTCCGTTATTTATTCAGTCAGATCTTGGCTGCGATAGTCTACTTTCCGTTGGCGAGAACAACCAAACTCTTAGAAAAACTGGGTGTGAATGTCGAATATTTTCCGCTGTCACAGTATCGAAATAACAGCTTTTATGTGATGCGAAACGACGCCCTTGACCGTTTCGGAACCCGACTCGAACGCCGTTTCTCAAAAGCCGAGATGCAGGCAATGATGGAGCGTGCCGGGCTTGAAAATATCAGTTTCAGCACGACCTCATTTTGGACCGCAATTGGCTATAAGAAATAATTACCCTCGCGAGAAAATGACTCTGCGATAGTGTTAAGATATCCTCAATAGTTTGGTGATCGACAACGATCTTCCCGCACGATCGTATGTTCAGTTGCCCCTCGATATTGAAAAATATCAGGCGCGGCGGTTCCGTCGGTCACCATCTTTTTTCAACACTCGATGAAGATCGTCCGAATTATCGCCAGGCTCAATGTCGGCGGCCCTGCCCGTCACGTCGTCTGGCTGACCGAAAAGCTACAAAATGACGAATTTGAAAGTGTTCTGATCGCCGGCACGGTCCCCGACGGCGAAGAGGACATGAGCTATTTTGCTGTCGAACACGGCGTTAAGCCCATATACATCCCCGAACTCAGCCGTGAGCTTTCCCTGAAAGACAGCATTTCCCTCTATAAGATATATCGCGAGCTGCGGCGTCACAAACCGGATATCATACACACGCATACGGCCAAGGCCGGAACGGTCGGTCGCATTGCCGCATTTCTTTACCGCTGGGTGACCTTTGGGACATTGATCGGCAAGCCAAGACAGGTTGTGGTAATCCACACATTTCATGGCCATGTCTTTCACAGCTATTACGGCAAACTCAAAACGCGCATCTTCATCTTGATCGAGCAAATTTTGGCAAAGTTTGCTACGGATAAGATCGTCGTAATAACCGAACAGCAATTTCGTGAGATAAATCATGATTTCAGCGTGGGTTCTGCCGAACAGTTTGAGATAATACCGTTAGGCATCGAATTAAAAGAGCCAGCCGGGGACAGCGATAGTCGAAATGTCTTGAGGGATGAGATCGGGGCTGACGTTGATGATATCGTTGTCGGGTTTGTCGGTCGTCTGACCGAGATCAAAGACGTCCCGCTGCTGCTCAATGCTGTCGCTGCTTACGAAAGTTCGTTAGATCCGCAAAAGCCTAGGGTGAAAGTAGCGATCGTTGGCGACGGGAATGTCCGAAATGAATTGGAAGCGATCTCAGCGAGTCTCGGGCTGACCAGTGTCGTCACTTTTTTGGGTAATCGTGAGAACATATCAGAACTGCTGGCCGGTATGGATATCGTCGCTCTAACGTCAAAAAACGAGGGGACTCCGCTTTCGCTCATAGAGGGAATGGCGGCGGGAAAACCGGTGATATCGACGGCTGTCGGCGGCGTAGTAGATCTGCTCGGCAACCGAGGCGAAGAATTTGACGGTTTCGCCGTCTGCGAACGCGGCATTTCCGTTGATCGTGCCACGCCGGAGTGCTTTTCGAATGGTTTGATCTATCTTACGAAAAATGAAAAGGTACGCGAAGGCCTTGGCTTGCATGGTCGCGATTTTGTACAGAATAAATACTCGGTCGATCGTCTTGTTAGAGATATAGGTACGCTTTACGACAGTTTGGTGAAAGGCTGACCTGCGATGATCTATTGATGCTCAGTTTTACGACAAATCCATTTATCATTGGTGCTATCAGCTTGGTGATAGGCCTGTTGATGACGTTGGCCGTGCGGAGGTTCGCCTCCCGTTTTGGCTTTGTCGCCAAACCAAAAAGCGATCGTTGGCATAAGCGACCGACGGCGATGCTCGGCGGCGTAGCGATATTTGCAGCGACCACAGTAGTTTATTTTTCATTCGTGCCTGTCACCCGCGACTCGCTGGTCGTTCTTGGCGGCAGCGCGTTCTTGTTTCTCGTAGGGCTCATCGATGATCTGATCACCGTCCGGCCCTATCAAAAGCTTATCGGCCAATTGATCGGCGCCGGCATATTGATCTCTTTTGGCCTAAAACTTCCATTGACGGGTTATGAGATCATCGATATCTGGATCACTGTCTTTTGGGTCGTCGGCATTACAAACGCCATAAATCTGCTCGACAATATGGACGGCCTCGCCGCGGGCATCTCAGCGATAGCGGCGATCTCGCTTGCGGTAAATTTTGCCGCTAACGGCAGTATGACAGAGGTTCTTTTTATCTCTGCATTTGTCGGTGCTCTGCTAGGCTTTTTGGTGTTTAATTCAAATCCCGCATCCGTCTTTATGGGTGATTGCGGATCGATGTTCGTGGGCTTTTTTCTTTCCGGTTCTGTGCTGTTAAATCAGACGGGCGGACGCTCGCGGGGTATCGTTGCCGTCATTGCCGTGCCCGTACTCGTGCTTTTCGTTCCGATCTTTGACACAACGTTCGTTACCATTTTGAGAAAGCTGCGCGGCCAGCCTGCGTCACAAGGCGGGCGTGACCACACATCGCACCGACTGGTTGCTTTAGGCCTGTCGGAAAGATTTGCGGTTTGGATGCTCTACGCGTTTGCGGTTGCGGCAGGAGTTTTGGCGTGGCTGGTCAGTCGGCTCCAAAACACTCAGAGCATGGCTCTAATTGCTCTTTTTATTATCGTGCTCGTCATCATCGGCGTCTACCTTTCAAAGGTAAAGGCATATGACGCCCGCGAAGAAGATCAAGCGATCAGCGAAAATGCGATGTTTGCATTTCTCGTTGACATGTCACATAAGCGGCGTATCTTCGAGGTCTTTCTCGATGGATTTCTTATCACGCTCTCCTACTATGGGGCGTTCGTCTTGCTTTTCGGGTCCTTTGAGCAAACCCCCGACTGGGATCTTTTCCTCAAAACGCTGCCGCTGCTCGTGCTTATCAAGCTCGCATCTTTTTTGATCGTGGGCGTATATCGCGGTTTGTGGAGATACACGAGCGTTGGCGATCTCATTACTTTCACTAAGGGCGTGGGGCTCGGTTCGGTCCTTAGCGTTTTGGCCATCCTGGTGTTATATCGTTTT
>JBGTII010000102.1:0-66432 GCA_041745735.1 Pyrinomonadaceae bacterium
GATTGGGGTTTGCGAGATATCCGTTAGCGTCCGTGTAAAAATCCGCAAGCGAATTGTAAACATAAACACTCTGAGAACCTGGGAAGAACACATTTTCCGATCTGTATCGCTCATAACTGATACCGGCGGCGAATGTATGTGAACCGCGGTAAAAGCTCAGATTATCCTGGATCTGAAATGAATTGTAACGGAGCTCGTTGTTCGGCGTGAATGGTTCAAAGCCAAAGGTCGTGTAGACCGACCCTGCTTCAAGAATATCCACCATCGGGAAAAAGGTTCCTAAAGATTCGCGGCTTTCGTCCTGCTTGGTATAGCCGACGATCAGGCTGTTTGCGATCTGATTGCCAAACGTCGAGGTCCATTCGCCAACCGTTGAACGAATGTTTTCAAGGATCTTGTAGTTTGAATTCTGGAAGTTCAGCCCGTTCAGGTTCGTGCGTCTGTTGCCAAATCCCAGTGAAGAAGAGTTTGAGAGCAAGACATCGGTGTCCGAATCCAAATGAACGTATCTAAGGCTGAACCGGTTTGTCGAATTGATATTGTAATCGCTTCGGATCAACCATTTCTTCGCCGGAGTCGAATGGGTATAACCCTGATACGGACCGGTTACGTAACCAAAATTGGTCGCCAGATAAGCACTTAAAGCGTCGAGGTCCGATGAGAGTACGCGGGTCACATTACCGCCGACGGTCTCACCAGCACTTCGGGCACGGAAAGTGGTGCCGGGTGAATTGAGGGCTTCGGACTCGTAGCTTACGAAAAAGAATAGTTTGTTCTTGCCCGAAATAAACGCCGGGCCATCGTTCTCACCAAAATTGAAGAACGGCATCGGTCCGCCCACACGAAATCCATAATTTTTATAGTCGAACACGCCCGGATTAAAAGTATTTGCCCCAGCCTTTTTTCCGACGAGGCCCGGATTACGCCACATGTAATAAACAGAACCGTTGAACGAGTTTGTTCCGCTCTTGGTGACGGTGTTGATACCTGCACCGACAAAGTTGCCTTGACGTACATCGTATGGAGCGACGTTTACCTGCAATTCCTCGATCGCATCTAGCGAGATAGGCGAGACGTTGGTACGGCTGCCCGGTTGACCGTCAAACCCGAGCCCAAATGAGCTATTGAAATTCGACCCATCAACCGTGATGTTGTTCATTCGGCTGTCCGCTCCGGCGAATGAGTTTCCGCTCGATTGAGGGGTTAGCCTTGTAAAATCGCTGATCTGTCGGCTGATCGTCGGCAGGGACTGGACAGCTTCATTGGTCACCGAAGTTGATGCACCTGTTCGCACTTCGCTAAAGATCGCGTCGTTTGTAACAGTGACAACTTCGTCGATCGCTGTGCTCAGGGTAAAGTTGACCGTGGTAGAGTTGCCTAGGGTTAGTTGCAGATTCTCCCGATTCTGTTCCTTAAAACCGGCCTGCAACGCTTTGACCGTGTACGGGCCGCCCACACGTAGACCCGGCAGGGCGTAGCGCCCCGAGTCGTTAGAAACGGATGTAGATACCGTACCTGAGGGGACGTGAGTCGCCTCGATACTTACACCCGATACCGGCTGGCCCTGTGCATCGGTAATGGTTCCGATGATCTCGGATGTCGTGACCTGAGCCGATACGGAAACTGAAACGATGGCGGCGAAGATTAGAGCCAGCATCGATCGCATAATATTATTTTTATTTGTCATTTGTGACCTCATTAGTTTGATTTTCAAAAAGCATTAGTGCTGTTTTTAATTAAAAAACACCGATCCATTTCGGTTTTTGGATTTTTGTTTTGAATTTCGGATTTTGTGGTTAAAAAGATATTACTTTTTGTCTAGAAACACAAGGCAACATCGGGTCTAAATACGCTCATTTACTGGGGTCTTGGGCGATAAAATTACTGATAGCCCAAAACGAGAAAACACAAAATCGCACTTACTCTGTATATAATGCAAATCAAGTTCCGCAACGGCAAATAAGGATGATGGCACCGGGTGAGAAATACCACCTTAACGAAACCTGAATTCTCTGTGAACTCTGAAGGGCGTGGCCTTACCGTTTTCGATATATTTGACCTGTTGATCATGACCTTAATACGAAAATCTTCGCTTTTGTAATCTTTTTTGTTACAAAAGTATCAAGAAGAGCACCGCATCTTCAGTAAACCACTTAGATATAACGGCTTAACGTTTTCGGTAAAAACTTGACTTTTTTGTAATAATGGACTACATTTAGGACGCATTTTACTATTACGGTATAAATTCGTTATGTATATGCATAGTATTGTTACTAATAAGGGGAATATAATGGCACAACAAGTAGAGCATTCTACAACATCATACAAAACGCCATTGCATCATCGCATCATTGCGAGCATGCCTGTTAAGGCTAGCTGGATCGACGCGGAGACCGGCGAAACGGTAAATGTTGAGGGCCTGACTGAAAATCTGGGTGAAACCAGTACTTTGGTCAATCTGGATACGTTGCCGCCAGTCGGCTGTGAAGTTCGTCTAAAATTAATGGACGAAAGCAGGTCTATCATCGACGTTACGACGCGGGTGATCAGGGTTCAACGCGATCCGGGTAAACCGATGGCCGCACTTACCATTTTGGAAAATTTGAAAAAATGGAAAAATACGGCTATGACGGCTGCAGACGCTTGGGTGACGAGGCATTGGCAACTTAATTATGAAGAAGAATGGGTGAATTAATCACTCTAAATTCGTTATAATACCGAAGCGGGGAATTTCATTTTTTGAATTCCCCGCTTTTCACTTTTATACCGAATCGATCGCGGCTTTACTACAACGAATGTCGAGCCACAGGCATCATTTACTACGATGAAGAAACTGTTTCTTGCCTTAACCATTTTTTGTTTGTTTCAAGCGACGCCTGCGCAGACCGCACCGCTGACCCAAGCGGAGTACGTAAAGATGCTCTATTCCCTGGAAAAGGCTCCGGGCACAAAAGCGGATATCGTCGAGGCTCTGAGAAAGCGTGGTATCGATTTTGTTCTGAAGGACGGCATTCGCAGCCTGACGCGATCCAAAGGGGCAAATGACGAAGAGCTAAAACGGGCCCTAGAAGAGGCAGGCCGCCGCCAACAGAATCCTGAGGGGGCCAAGCTCCCATCCGCCAAAGAAGCGACGGATCTGCTTGAAAATGCTCGGAGAAATACGCTCGAAGCCGTAGAACAAATGCCGGATTTTGTTGTAAAGCAGCAAGTTCAGCGGTCTTGGGCTTTTGCTGGAACCGGAAGCTATAAGAATCTAGATCGTCTCGTCGTGGCTGTCAGCTATCGTACGACCGGTGAAGAGGACTACAGGCTGCTATCGATGAACGGCATTTTGCAGAACGACCCCAAGTCGAAAAGTTCGTATGAGGAAGCTGGCGGTACGAGTTCGACCGGTGAGTTTGTGACGATGCTCGCGATCATCTTTAAGCCGGAAAACGAGACGAAATTCACCCTTTCCGACAGCGATCTTATTCGGCAGCGCAAAGCTCTGGTCTTTGACTTTGAAACGATCAGGGAAAAAGCTCAGGAGCGGATAGCCTACAGCTCAGGCAGCGGCAGTCCCGCAACCACGGTGAGCGGAATCAAGGGCCGCGTTTGGATAGATCGAAAGGATGGCCGGGTGTTGCGGATCGAAAGCGAAGCGACCGACATGCCGGCGACATTTCCGATCACTAGTGCAAAGCGCATTATCGATTATGATTGGGCGATGATAGCCGGAGAGAGAGTTTTGCTGCCATCGCTTTCAGATGTTCGGCTCGTCGCACGAGAAAGCGGAAAATTGATCGAAACCCGAAACGTGATCCGATTTAAGGATTATCAGAAATACGGTTCAGAGGTCGTGATCTTGGATGATGACATCAAACCCGAAGCGGAACCGAAGAAACCGGATCAATAAATTCCTCAGTAGGCTACAGAACCTTGTATCGAATGCTTTCATTTGACCGGCAAAAAATCTTGAGTGGATTTACGCAAGTAGCGATCTGCTTTATTCTTGTTTCTTGTGCGGTTGCCCAAACATCGCCGCCGAAAGAAGCAAATAAATTAGAGGCTCAGTTGATAGAACTCAATAAACTCGATAATTCGATCAAGTTGGATATACGTTATGCGAGGGCTGACAATTTTGTCGGCCGGGCAGTATATCCTGAGGCAAGGGCGTTTCTCCAACGGCCTGCGGCCGAAGCGGTTGTGCGGGTTCAAAAACTTCTTAAGAAAGAGGGGTTGGGTTTAGTGATCTATGACGGCTATCGGCCTTGGGCGATAACAAAACTATTTTGGGAAGTCGTGCGCGTAGACCAGCGGCAATTTGTGGCCGACCCCGCAAAAGGGTCACGGCACAATCGAGGCTGCGCGGTCGATCTGAGCATCATCGACCTACAGACCGGAAAACCGATCCCGATGCCGTCGGATTATGACGAGTTCAATGAGCGAGCGTCGCCGGACTACAAGGGCGGGACTGATGAGGAGCGAGCCAACCGCGACAAGCTTCGGCGCTTGATGGAAGCCGAGGGCTTTACCGTCAACTCCAGCGAATGGTGGCATTTTGACTACAACGATTGGCAGCAATACGCGATCTACGACATTGCATTTAGGGAGATCGGGAATAAGAAAAAGAAATAGAAATAGACACCACGGATAAACACTGATGGACACAGATAGTAAATTAATTATCTGTGTCCATCGGTGCTTATCCGTGGATGAGCTTTTTAATCTTGCCTTATTGCTTTACGGCAGGAGCTGCAGGTTTCGGGCCATTGGCTTCGATCTGCAGGACGATCTTTACATCATCCGACAGGGTCGCGATCCCGTTCGGCATATTCGTGCCGTAATTTACACCATAATCGCGTCGGTTGATCGTTGTCTCGGCAGCGATGCCCATTTTTGCGCCTGCTTTATCGGTAGCGTCGACCCATCCAACAATATCAAACGGGAACGTGATCGTTTTCGTCACACCTTTCATCGTAAAATCGCCAGTTACCAGCCACGCCTTTCCTTTCTTTGCGACCTTTGTGCTTTTGAAAGTGATGTCCGCAAATTTCTCGACCTCAAAGAAGTCCTTTGACCGAAGATGATTGTCACGCGCGGCGACGCCTGTATCAACGCTGGTCGCCTTAGCCGAAAATTCGACCGTTGATTTGGTTGTGTCTTTGCTGTCAAAATTCACGGTTCCCGTAAAGTCGCGAAAAAATCCCGGTACCTCGATGAGACCCATATGGCGGACCTTAAATCCAATAAAGCTGTGGGCCTTATCAAAATTATAAGCTCCGGAGTCTCCCGATTTTGTGCCGCCGGCAAACCGCTGTTCGAACGATACATTGACCGCCTGTGTGCCGGTCTGCGAAAAAATGATGAAGGCAAAAAGAGCGATGCCTGCAAGCAATGAAGTTCGTTTCATAATGATAAATCTCCTAATACTCTCAAGAATATCATTATTCGATCGCTAGTGTGATCGAAAATCTGGCGGAACGCGGTTTGGTATTCGCTCTCCGGACAAACAGCATGTAGTCGCCTGTTTCCGGCACGACAAACTCCATCGTCGGCTCTGCCAGATCGGTGCTGTCGTTGCTGACATCGTCGTTAAACAGCTTGTAGGCAAACTTAACTGAGTCGGGGTTGGTGATATAAACGGTCTGGCCCTTTTTAGCGCCAAAAACGAATTCCTGCTCCTGGTCGCCGGAAAGAGTGCCGGTCAGAACCGTGCTGGATTTGCCTTTGGAAAACTTGACCCTGCCGGGCTCAGCGTTGCCGCCTCCCTGCGCAAACGACGAAACTGCTAATGCGAAAAATGCGATAACCAAAAGAAACGAAACTCTTTTCATTGTGATGGATTCTCCTTAATTTTTTGTTCAGATCTCTCAACCGCCATACGATGCGGATCTTGTCGTAGAGGTTTGTCTATTTGATTGTGATGGTCAACGAATAACGCGAGACCCTCGGCCCCGCAACTTTCTTTCTAACAGTAAGAAGGTAATCGGCTGTCTCTGGAATTTCAAAAGCGTATGTGGGCGAGCTGTCAAAATCGCCCTCGTTAAAAAACTCCTCGTTAAACACACGAAAATCAAAAACGCTCGACGTGGCATTTTTGATAGTCACGGTCTGCCCCTTAAAGCCCGCAAATACAAACCCCATTACCTGACCGTTTCGTAACGCTCCTTTTAGCACAGCACTTGAATTATGCGCAGCCAAAATTATTCGCCTAGGCTCGGCTTTAACGCTTTTTTGAGCAACAAGCACCGATGTAGCGGCCAAAAATAGGATAAACAATAGCAGGGTTTTTGTCATGATCAGCTGCTTGGGCATCTTGATGATAATATATGTTCACTACTTAGAGGAATGTTGGCGCCGTGATTTTTGTAGTGGAGATCGTTATAAAAGAACGCCTGAAAATTTTGGTTCTAATTTCACTGCTGGTGATCGGGGCAGTGGGCCAAGCCCCTGCCAATCCATCAGAACTCAATGTTTTGTTCATCGGTAATAGTTTGACGTATGTCAACGACGTGCCGGAGATGGTAAAAGTGATCGCCAAAAATAACGGCAAGAAATTCAAATACAAAATGGTCGCCTACCCCGATTTTTCCATCGAAGACCATTGGAATAAGGGCGATGCTTTAAAGGCCATCAAAGACGGCAAATGGGATTTTGTCGTTCTACAGCAAGGCTCATCTGCCTTGCCGGCAAGCCGGACGAATCTGATCGAGTTTGTGGATCATTTTGCAAAAGAGATCAAAGCAGTAGGTGCAAAGACCGCCCTGTTTATGGTTTGGCCTTTCGAAAACCGCAAGTTCGACTTTGAAAGAGTACGCGAATCTTACGAACTCGCGGCCAAAGGAGCCGACGGCGTTTTTATGCCCGCCGGCGAATCTTGGCGTGCGGCATGGAAACAAAAGCCGGATTTACAGTTGTACTCGGACGGCTTGCACGCAACCGCACTCGGCTCGTATTTGGTGGCAGGGGTAATTTATAAAGTCTTATATAATGAGACTTGTGTTGAACTGCCGGCAAAATTCAAAGCGGGATCGACCAAGATAGATCTCTCACTGCAAGAAAAAGAGTTGGCCCGGCACGCGATAATCGAAGCACGTTAGATATTAATGAGTAGAGGTAATAATTATGCCCCGTCCAGAACCAAATGAATTTGCCCCGTATTACAACACCTATATTTCGCTGATCGAGGACAACGCGATCCTGCCCGTTTTGGATGCCCAGTCAAGCGAGTTACGCTCTATGTTTTCCGAAGTGCCTGAGGAAAAAGGTGGGTTCGCATACGCTGACGGCAAATGGACGATGAAAGAATTGCTGAGCCATCTCATCGACGGTGAGCGAATATTTGCGTATCGCATCCTGCGGATATCGCGCGGCGACGTAACACCTATCGAAGGGTTTGAGCAGGACGATTACATTGCGACATCAAACGCCAACAACCGCTCGTTTAGCGACCTACTTGACGAATTTCAACACGAGCGACAGGCAAATTTACTGCTTGTAAAAAATCTCACAGACGAAGCCTTGATTCGGATGGGTACGGCTAGCAATAACCCCATTTCGGTGCGGGCTCTTGTCTATATTATGGCGGGCCACGTCAGGCACCACGTAAACATACTGCAAGAGCGGTACCTCTCATAAATGAACTTTGATGCCATCGTTATCGGCGGCGGTGCTGCAGGCCTGTTTTGCGCGATCACCGCGGGCAAGCGCGGCAAAAAGGTGTTGGTGATCGAGCACAATCAGGAGGTTGGCCGCAAGATCGTCATTTCCGGCGGCGGGCGGTGCAACTTTACAAACCTTAACGTAACCGCTGAAAATTTTATCTCCCAAAATCCTCATTTCTGCAAATCCGCATTGGCCGGCTTTACGCCACAAGATTTTGTTGAGCTTGTCCGCAGATACAAGATCGCCTATTACGAGAAAACACTTGGCCAGCTTTTTTGCCGCGAGAGCTCACGACAGATCGTCGACATGCTGCTTACAGAATGCAACAAGGCGAAAGTGCAGATAATGACCAGTTGCTCGGTCACCGGTGTGAGTCATGACGGTGACTATAAGCTTGAGACGAGCCATGGGATATTTACTGCCGCAAAACTCATCGTTGCGTGCGGCGGTCTATCATTTCCAAAGATCGGTGCGACTGGATTTGGCTATGATATTGCTCGTCAATTTGGACTAAAGATCGTCGAGACGAGGCCATCGCTTGTTGCTTTGGTGATGAAAGGCAAGGCGTATACTCCGCTTGCCGGTATCTCAATCGAGGTCGTGGCATCGAGCGGAAAACAGGCTTTCCGCGAAAATATTGTGTTCACGCATCGTGGGATGTCCGGGCCGGCCGTTTTGCAGATTTCAAACTACTGGGTGGAAAACAACCCTGTTTCATTTCACCTCACACCGGATACGGATGTCGTGAAACGTCTCACCGCAAACCGGGCCAGCAGAAAGAATCTGAGCAATTTACTTGCTGAGATCTTGCCGCTACGATTTGCGACGGTTTTTGCGGAGAACGAATTTGAAAATAAGCCGCTGTATCAAATGAATGACCACGAATTTCACCAATTGTCCGAAAGGCTAAATGATTGGCAAGTTAAATTTTCGACGACTGAGGGCTACGACCGGGCCGAGGTCACGCTGGGTGGCGTCTCTACAAACGAACTCTCATCTAAGACGATGGAGTCTAAAAAGATGTGGGGTCTTTACTTTATTGGTGAGGTCGTGGATGTGACGGGTTGGCTGGGCGGATACAACTTTCAGTGGGCGTGGTCGTCGGGATTTGCCGCCGGTAACGCGATTTAAAAGGGCGGAGGCAACGTCTCCCACACCGTTGCCCCCTATTTTCGCGTCGCATACAGGGTGTACGCGGCCGCGAAAAGCGATCTTGTTTTGTGAATTAATAATTTAGCTTTGTAAAATTATCACTCGTTCGCTATACTCGACAACTGAACGATTGTGTAGAATTTTACACAATCATTGAATGGTGTCAAGCGCAAATGCAATAATGGACAAGAATTCTGCATTTACTGCCAGATTTATTGAAGCCTGTGGCACGGCTGAGCCGTCAAGCGTCCAACGCTTGTTGAACATTTCCTATCAGGCGGCCAAGAATTATCTCCATGGCCGGCTGCCCCAAACCGAGGTCCTCATCAAGATCGCCGAGCGGACATCATGCTCGATCGACTGGCTACTGACCGGCCGGGGAAAAAAATTTCTCGATGGGGCAATGGCGCAAGACACACCTGTATCCACTGGCCAATTTGAAGAATTGGTCAGGAGGGTAAAAGTGGAAGTAATCAACGAAATAAGAGGGAGCCAAAATGCGGGCGGGCCCAAGATCGTTAGATTACAGCCAAGCGAGTTAATGTCGGAAAAGGTCTTAGACGAAGTCGAGACCTTAACCGGGAGTCAACCTTAACGGTAGCTCGGACCTATCGGTCAATTAGAAGCCGATCCAATAGATCTCTTCGGCAACTGCCGTGATGATATCGACCGATATCGTGCCATCGCCAGGTGCTGTCGTCGCATAGACATCACCACAATTTACGGTGCAAGGCGGCGGGCAGGTTTCTTGACCGTTCTGGCACTGATAACCTCCGCTACCCTGATTACCATCGGCAAAGACGGTCGCGCAGAACATCGATACGATCAAGAACAATTTAATAGTCGTTTTCATTTTTTTTTCTCCAATAGTTTTTAGTCTTGATGTGCGAGCACATCAGGCATATACTAGCAGAGAAATTCGAAGCGGCTTATGGAGACTCTCAAGATTCGAACCGGTTTAGAGCCGGTCGTTTTATTCCACAAACTAAACAAGCTCGAACGCAGCGGTCGATACGCTGAAGCTCTAGACCTGATCTGTGAGGGGCGGGATGACCTGTCGCGCGTGCCCGAAACGGCGGATTTTTGTGCCGAGGACGCTGCGGAGTTACGGCTTAGATACGGCAGCCTGATAGGATTTTACGGTCACAATGAAATGATAAAGGGTGCGCAAGAGCACTCAAAAAATATTCTTACGGCTGTGCGCGAGGTTTTCCAAGAGCTTCGAAATGTTGAAAAGATCGCCGAGTGTGAGAATCTGATCGCACTCGCCTATTGGCGAACTGGTGAATATCGCGAAACGGATCTCTGGATCGACACGGCGTTGTCACATGGCCTAACGCGAGCATCACGGGTACGCCTTCACTCGTTCATGGTACGTAGCCTCAATTTTCTCTCGCTCAAAAAGCACGACCAAAATATCGCCTATTGTCGCTCGGTCGAAGAGGATTTTCGCAAATTTGGCGATGCCTTGCTTAACGCATCGATTTGCTCGAATATGGGCATTTCTCTCAAAGACACGGGCCGCAGTTCAGAGGCACTTACTTATTTTACGCTCGCGAAAACGTATCACGAAAAGTCGCGGCATCGCATCTACCTAGCAACTGTCGAGAATAATTTGGCGCTGCTACACATGAACGAAGGCAGTTTCCGGCTTGCCCATAGTTCGGTCGACGCGGCGATCGGCATTTATAAAAAATTAAAGGACAAGACACGCGAGGGCTCATCGCTCGAGACAAAAGCTCAGATCTGTCTGGCGGAAAAGCTGCCCGAGGCGGCACTCAATTATACTGACCGTTCGATTACCCTGCTGCGAAAGAGCGAGAATTTAGCTTATCTTGCCGAGTCGCTGATGACGCGGGCAAAGATACTGCTCATACTCGATAATTTCCAAGACGCGGTTCTTTCGATGATGGAAGCCGTTGATATCACGCGGCGTCAGACGGGCGAAACAGCGGCAAGAGAATTGATCGACGAATTTCAAACCGCCCTCGATCCGGACAGAAAGGCGGTCAAAAACAACTTTCCCGCCGACTCTAACGAACTCGAGCTTGTCATACCTGCGTCCCTGTCAAAATACAGCGAATACAGTGGCGTCTGGATAAATAACTCGCACCTCGCCGATCTCGGCATCCCAAAAGGCTCGCTTGCCGTTACCGTCAACGAAAAGGTGAATCGTGGTGATCTGGTTGCAGCGGTCGAGCGGGATAGCGGTGCGGTCGTCTGCGGTTATTACGATTCGGATTTTGGCATGGTCTGTCTGGAAAGCGGGTCGGGCCAGCCGCATTTGTTCGATGAGAACGCAATTACGATCAAAGGTAAGATCGTTGGTGTCTGCCGCAACGGTGAAAACGCCGACGGCAAGATGATCGTCGAGCCTATTGGTCTGACGGCCTAAAGTCTGAGATATCCATCGCAAAAGTTTCCTTTACATACTCTTCCTGAGCCTGATTAACACTCCTAAGATTTGTCAGCCGCCGCTCTGATTTTTTGATATGCACACGTGTGCGGTTCGACATTTGTGCAAGCAGGTCGCGGCCCTCGGCCATCTCGTCCTCGACTCTTTTTCTTAGATCATAAAGTTCCGAACCCTCGATCTCTGCCCGCTCGTTGACGAGCTCGCCGAGTCTGACCTTTATCTGAAAGATCTGACGGATCGCTCGGACTAGTTCATCGCCGACGGTGTCGCCGACGACGAGATCCGGGCTGTTGCGAAAATCTTCGACAAGTTTGTTGAGCTTTATTTGATCACCGGCTGAATAGGCGGCGTTTAGCTCAGCCATCAAGCCGTGGCGTTTTTCTTTCTCTCCGGCATCGAGAGCCAGATCGGGGTGGATGATGCGTGCGAGGTTGTGATAGGCTTTTTTGGCTTCGGCCGTTGGGTTAAATTTACGGTCGGCGGCATCGGCATCTTCGGCGGCACGAGCGGCTGATTCTTCGGCACGGCGACGCATTTCTTCGGCTTTTTTCTTGATCTCTTCGTCGTCGGGGACGAGCTTTACTTCTTCTTCGGCGATCTGCGCCTCGATATCGTCAAACTCTGCATACAGCCGCGCAACGCCCATCGTGTACTGGGCCTCAAACTGCTGCTGCAACGCCCGCAGATCGGTCATCTCCTCTTCGCGGTCGGCAAGCCGGTCCTTTAGCCGGTCGAGGACATGGCGTTTTTTATCGAGTTCGATATCTTCGGGGGCTAAGGGGGTCATTGATCAAGAGTAGAGATTCATCGGACGTGTGAGCAGCTCGAACGGGTCGTTGACGTTTAACATCTCACGGACAAAGAACGGTTCACCGGCTGCGACACCGATCATCGAGCCGTAATAACGCGAGCGGTTCGCGATCTCGTCGAGATAGCTCTTGCCGGTGAGCATCGTTTCAGGTTCTGTCGAATTTGGATCGTAAAACTGTGAACGGTGAGAATGGAGGGCGTCCATTTTTGCATCGAGAAAATCTGAGATATCGACGATAAATGACGGGACGACACGGCGTGAAAATACATTATGGGCAACGATCGGCGGAGGTATCTTTTCATCGCCGGTGTCGGGGTCGTAATTTCGCATTGCCGCAAGACGTGACGATTCGCGCACAAGGGTTGCGATGTGATCGTGATCAGCATGGCTGTCATTTTCCTGATGCGTGAGTATCACCCGGGGCTTGAGCCGTCTCAACGCCCTGACCAACGCAACGCGTGCGTCGTCGGTCACAAAAACATGCCCGTCCGGTAGCCCGAGATTGTCGCGGATATCGAGCTTTAAAATCTTTGCCGCGTCTTCGGCCTCGACGGCCCGCCCCTCGACCGTCCCGCGAGTACCCATCTCGCCGCGGGTCACATCGAGTGCACCCGTACGATAGCCGAGATCTTTCAGCTTTAACATTGTGCCGCCCACCGACAGTTCAAGATCATCCGGGTGAGCGAAAATTGCGAGAATATCCACCGTGTTCATAAACCTAATTTAGCACAGGGTTTGATACTATTCCTGTATGAAACTCACCGTCCTCGGTTCGGGCACGTCGATACCACACCCAACGCGGAGCAGTTCAGGCTACTGGCTTGAGACCGCTGGCGGGACGATCTTGCTTGATTGTTCGGCGTCGGCGATACATCGGATGACGGAAGAGGAGTTGGACTGGACCAGGTTGGGAGCGATCTGGATCTCGCACTTTCATCTAGATCATTGCGGCGGGCTGGCACCGTTCCTTGGCGGAACAAAGCATTCAACGGAGATGCAGCAGCGAACAAAGCCGTTGCGCATATTCGGGCCCGTCGGTCTAAAAGCCCTGCTCGCGAGATTTGATGCTGTAAATAACTATCGCCTATTCGAACAGCCTTTTCCCGTCGAGGTGATCGAGGTCGAACCTCTCGAGCCATTTGAGCTGTTGCCGGGCGTGTCCGCAGTCGCAATGAAAACGCCGCACACGAACGAAAGCCATGCGATCCATATTCGTGATTCTGACGAAAAGACTCTTGTTTATTCGGCCGATACCGGATTTGACGAGACGATCGCAACTTTTGCGAATCGCGTTGATCTGTTTATTTTGGAATGCTCATACATAAAAGATAAGCCTGTCCAGAAACATCTTGAGCTGGCTGAGGCGATGTTCCTCGTGCGAAAGGCTCACCCAAAATGGGCTATGTTTACACACTTTTATCCCGAGTGGGACGAGGTAGATTTTGAGACGGAAGTTGCCGCGTTCGATCCGCCGTGTGAGGTGGTCGAGGCCGTGGACGGGCTCCAGTTAGAGATTTAAGCGAAGTTACTTAGTATTTCGCTTTGCCATTGCCATGAGTTCCTCGGGCATCCATTTGTCGAGGTTCTTTTCTTCGGCACTGGCAATGCCTTTGTCGCGATTACGCCATTCTTTCGCGGGGTCGTCTTCACGGCCGGATTGTTTGGGATAGTTTTCGACTTGTTCGAGACTGATGACGATGCCGTGAGCGATGTCGTTCCAGTCTTCGTTTTGGATACCGCGCAGGACGATCGGCAGACCGGCGGTCCAGTCTTCTTCGGGGGCGATGTTGTCGTATTCAGGAATGGTCAAAAACGCCGTCTCGGGAAACGGTTGGCCGCTGTATTCACCGATTATGCGTTTAGCAAGCTCATTGTACGACCCGCTCGGGTCGGCCGCCCTTATCTCAAGTGCTCTGCGAAAAATGTCTGATACTGTTGCCTGGTCGCCCATAGTGTTAGCCAAAGATTATCACAGATAGCGGCAGATTTTAATTCGCCACATTAAGCCGCAATCGCTGCCAACTTTTTTCTTGATAAACAGCATCTGAAAAGATAGTCTTTAATTTCGCGAGGTCTTAATGAGAAATACATTTTTTGCATTTGCGGTAATACTGCTTACGGTTGTTTTTGCCCTTGGGCAAAACGAACAGGCGCCTATCGTCGAGAAAGAGATCAGCTATAAAAACTGGACGTATAAGAGCATCCGGACCGGCGAAGATACAAATCTGCGTGACCTGACCGTTGGCAAAAAACTGGTGATCGTGGTGTATTTTGCCCCCTGGTGCGGTAACTGGAAATACGACGCCCCGATGCTTAACCGGCTCTACGAAAAGTATAAGGGCAACGGTCTGGAAATAGTTGGGGTTGGCGAATATGATCCGGTCGCGAATATGAAGATCAGCCTCGACACACTAAAGATAGCGTTCCCGGCAGTTTACGAATCAGAAAGTCGTGCTGAAAGACAAAAGACCAAGCATTTTGGATACCGCTCATCGACAGGTGATACACGCACCTCCGGTTCGCCCTGGTATATCTTTCTGCAACCGGCAATGTTTGAGAAAGGCGACACGCTTACTAGGAAGACTTTCGTCATCAATGGTGAAATGATCGAGGCCGAGGGTGAAAAGTTTATCCGCGAAAAGCTCGGACTGCCTGCCATCGACGCCAAATCCGCGACCGCCAAAAATGGCGAGATCGAGGTCTGCGACCCGGCAGACAAAAAGGCAACAGAGCTGAAAAAACCTTAATTAAATAATAGTTGCGAATACCGGAAAAAACGATTTTTTTGCATTCGTCGCCGCTTCCAGCCACCCCTTAAAACGCGAAATTTCGTTCAATTCCTTGCCAGTCCTGAGCAAGCGGATTAAAATATCGCGTTATGACAAAGACACACAAGATCATTTATTGGGTCGCGACTTTGTGGCTCGCGTTGGGGATGACGTCTAGCGCCGTGGTGCAGTTGATGCGGATCCCCGAGGGCGTCCATAGCGTGACGCATCTGGGCTATCCGGCGTATTTGCTGACGATATTGGGCATCTGGAAAATATTTGGCGTCATTGCTATACTCGCGCCAAAATTCCCGGTGGTAAAAGAATGGGCGTATGCCGGGTTTTTCTTTGTGGCGTCCGGGGCGTTCGTTTCACACGTTACAATGGGCGATCCTTTTGGGGAAATATTCCCGTCGATACTGCTAATGACTTTAACGGTTGTTTCGTGGTATCTCAGGCCGGCGAGCAGAAAAGTTGGTTCAGTCCAAGCCGCCTCGTAAAAACGACTGTAAATTAACATAAAATGAAAAACGAATTGTTACCCGCAGATCGCGAAGAGCTGCTCAATGAATTAAAGACGCGATTTGAGAAAAATATGGATCGCCATAAAGGTCTCGACTGGGCTGACGTTTTTGCAAGGCTCGAAGTTGATCCTGGAAAAATGTGGTCGATCAGTGAGATGGAACGCACCGGGGGTGAGCCTGATGTTGTCGGGTTTGATAAGGTGACGGGCGAATATGCTTTTTATGATTGCTCTATGGAGAGCCCCAAAGGCCGCCGTAGCCTTTGCTACGACCGAGCGGCGTGGGAATCGCGAAAAGAACATAAACCGGTAAGCAGCGCCCAGGAGATTGCCGCTGCGATGGGAGTTAAGATCCTAAGTGAAACTGAGTATCAGGAACTTCAAAAACTTGGGACTTTTGATACAAAAACATCTAGCTGGCTCGAAACGCCCGCCGACGTTCGAGACTTAGGAGGAGCGATCTTTGGCGACTGGCGTTTCGGCCGCGTTTTTATTTACCACAACGGTGCCGAATCGTACTATGGAGCCCGAGCTTTCCGGGGTTCACTACGAGTTTAGTTCGTTTCGGCAGGGTTTTTCGCAGCTAGAATATCGCGGATCTCCGTTAACAACGCTTCTTGCGGGGGCGGCGGTGTCGCAGCGGCGAGTCTCTTAAAATAGTCCATTGCCGCTTTGGCGATCAGAAACATAACAAACGCGACGATCACAAACGTAATTACATCGCTCATCAGCTGTCCATAACGGAGTAGCGGCGCCCCACTTTTTACGGCAGCGTCGATCTGTTCGGGTGTTGCACCGGCAACTAGATTTCCGCTGAGGTCAATAAACTTTGCCTTGAAATCAACACCGCCGGTGACGAGTCCTACGACCGGCATTACCATACCCTCGGTAAATGTCGTGACGATCTTGCCAAATGCCGCACCCATGATCACGCCGATAGCGAGTTCGAGCACATTGCCGCGTGCAATAAATGCCTTAAAATCATTTAACATAACGATTCTCCAATTGTTCCGTACATCAGTCGAGTAACTGCTCAAACTATTAATTCGAATAAATAGGGATCGGGTTCCGCGTGTCATCGCACAACCCGATCCGCTAAATCTCAATGCTCGAGATGTTTTATTTTGGCAGAACGGCGAGCGTGTCCGTCAGTTTCATTGCGATGTCACGGAGCGGGTCTTTGGCCGCGACAAATCTGCCCGCGATCGCCGAATCCTCTGACTGTGTTGCAAGCTCTGTGATCCCCTGAATGTTAGTCAGGTATTTTTGTAAAATGGGTTTAGTGCGAAATTCTGATTCAAGCGCCGTCAGGCCAACTCTCAGATTTCGGATTGATTGTATAGTCATTTTTTTGTTCGACGCGTGTTTTGTCAAGATCGCATCTGATACGGTTTTAATCGCAAACGCCTTGTCTAACAACTCTAAAGCGTCGGCTTTTGGGCCGTATTCGTCGACAAATCGTTGAACATTTTCCAACTGGTTCTCGGTCTTTTCGCGGGCTGCACGGACGTCGAGCGGTGGTATGGTCTTGACGACGACCGGCGGTTTTGGCTTCTTTTTGGTCGTCTTTCTCTGCGCAGTCGCAGTAACAGAGGTTGCGGCGAGGATAAGCATCGCAATTGCAAAAAGTCGAAAATGTCTCATAACGTTCGTTCCTGTTCAATCGGTCATAAAAATTTTATCATAGAGACAATGTCTCAGCGTCATTTAGAGGTTCAAAGGCTTGGGCGGGTTGGCTATGCAAAATCGCTCGAGCTCCAAAAAGAGCTCGAGGCCGAGGTGATATCGCGGTGTGCATCGGATCATCTGCTGCTGCTTGAGCATCCGCACACTTTTACTTTGGGACGGCGGTCAAAAAATGACGGCGTGCTAGCGACGGCGGAATTGCTAAAGAATCTGGGCGTTGAGGTGTTTGAAATAAACCGCGGCGGCAAGGTGACGTACCACGGGCTTGGCCAGATCGTCGGTTATCCTGTGATCTCGCTGTCGCCGGATCGCGAAGACGTGCATCGATACGTTCGCGATCTTGAGGAGGTATTGATCCGCACGCTCGGTGACCTCGGGATAGACGCATTTCGGATCGAGGGACTGACGGGCGTCCACACGACCGAGGGAAAGGTCGCAGCGATCGGCGTCCATATCAAACGCTGGGTGACGACGCACGGGTTCGCATTAAATGTGAACACCGACCTGAGCTATTACAATTGGATCATCGCCTGCGAAGGCGAACCGGTGACCTCGATCGAACGCCTGCTCGGCCGCGAGGTCGATATGGCGGATGTCGAGACCAGGCTGATCGAGAATTTTAAGGATGTTTTTGAGTACGCAAGCGACGCCGTGACGATCCGGGAGGCTGAGGTGGTTCATGCGTGAGGTAATGATCATGAAAGCAATTATTTTATTTATCGTGCTGATCTCTACTTTTGTTTTTACGGGCTGTGGCGGTGCCGCGAATAATAGCCAAAACGTTAACACGAACACTAATAAGCCAAAACCGCCGGAACCGCAAAATCTCGCGGTTGGCGAACGGCCGCAAAAGATCCAAGATCTGATGGCCGGACGCGGTGAACAGGACGCGGCTGCGCCGACGATCAAAGTGCTGGAGCCTAAGGCGAACGCCATGCTCACGAGCTCGGTTGTCAAAGTTAAGATTGAGGTCGGCGGTGACCTGAAAGGCTACATGCCCGGGATGAACGAGGAAACGCACACCGGCAACCACATACATGTCATCCTAGACAATCAACCATATGAGGCATATTACAATCTAGGCAGCGAATTTGAGCTGCGAAATGTAGTTGATGGCGAGCATACTTTGCGCGTGTTTCCGTCGCGACCTTGGCACGAAAGCTACAAAAACGAGGGCGCGTTTCAGATAGTCAAGTTTACCGTCAAGAACGGCGGCGGCGATAAAACAAAACCGACGACCACGAGCAACGGCAATACCATGGCAAACGCGACCGCCGCTCCGAAACCGACGCCCGAGGGCAAGGATATGCAGAATTCGACCGCAGGCCCGATTGACGCGGCCAAGCCTTTGCTGACCTACAGCCGGCCAAAGGGCGAGTACAAGGGCGACGATGCAAACGCGATAATGATCGATTTTTGGCTGAGCAACGCAAAGCTGACTGGCGACGGCGGCGAATATCGCGTCAGCTGGTCAGTCAACGGCGGCGAGGCAAAATTTATTGAAAAATGGGAACCCATCTGGCTGACCGGATGGGCTGCAGGGAAGCATAAGGTCGTCCTGACGCTGGTGAATAAGGACGGCAAGATAGTGGATAACGGCGGATTTAACGCTACGGTTCGCGAGATCGCGATAACAAAATAGGAACTGGAGAAACTTAAAAACTAATGCGACGAGAGACGACATCGTGGTTTAGCCACAATTTGGGAATGGATATGCCGCTGGTGGCCTATGGACATGCAGGTTACCCGCTATTGATGTTCCCGACGGCTGCGGCCGATTACCTTGAATACGAGCGGTTTTATCTGGTCGACGCGATCAAAGATTTTATCGAAGCAGGACAGATCCGTGCCTATTCGATCAACTCGGTCAATAAATACAGCTTGCTCAACCGCGAGTCGCACCCCGGCTGGAAAGTCGAGATGCTGTCGCGTTACGACAAATACATTATGGAAGAGGTCCTCCCGCTGATCCGTAACGAGTGCGGTGGGGATGCCAAACCTTTGACGACGGGTGCGAGCCTGGGTGCTTTTCTCGCGATGAATACGTACCTCAAACACTCCGACGAATTTCGCGGTACGATAGCGATGAGCGGCAGCTACGACATCTACAACTATCTCGATAAGGGTTACTACGACGACAATGTCTATTTTAATAACCCTGATATGTACGTTAGGAATATGAATGACGACTATCACTTGCCGCGGTTACAGCAAGCCGATTCGCTCGTTATCGTGACGGGTCAGGGCTCGTTCGAAGCACCGGACCGCAGCCGCGAATTTTCAGGCCTGCTACATTCCAAAGGCATCCCGCACCGCCTCGACGTCTGGGGCCACGACGTCAACCACGACTGGGTCTGGTGGCGGAGAATGCTGCCGTATTATCTTGACGAGTTTTTACAATAGTCAGAACCGCCTGTGTAAGCGGGCGTCAGAACCAGAAAAACGGACCGCAGATCAAAAATGATCTGCGGTCTTTTTATTCTAAAACTGGCCCACCGCTCACGTAAGGGGTTCTGACTTAGCCGTCGCCTTTCTTGCCCTTGCGTTTTTCACCGGCCGGTTTGTCAACCGTCGGCTGTGGCCGCGGAGTTGATTGGATGACCGGCGGTTTTACGATCGGCGGCTTATCTGGTGTGGTGTCAACCGGTTTTGTCGTTGGATTGCCCGAATCGGTGATCGTCGTGCCAGGCGTCGTAACTTCGGCATCGGCTTTAGGCCCGGCGGGAATGATCGCACCGCCCCTGCGTCCGCTCGCGTCAGCCTCTTGCAGAGACTCCAGCTCCTCACGTTTCCGCATCTCCATTTCGCGTTTTACATCCGCGGGCATCGGCGGCGCGTTTGGGAATGATTCGCGCGGTTTGTTTTTCATGAACGGGATCATGAAAGCGTTAAAATACGGCACCGCGCCGTGGCCACCGGTCATGCCGGCTCCAAGTGATTCTTTACGCAGCGGATTTCCCATCCAGACGCCGGTAACATAGGTCGGAGTATAGCCGAGGAACCACACGTCTGTTTCGTTGTTGACCGTTCCAGTCTTTCCAGCCAGCGGATGCCCGCCGGCGCTTGCTCCCGTAGCGGTACCGCCTCCTGCAACAACACCGCGCATCATCTGGACCATAGTTAAAGCGACATACTCGCTTGTCACTTTTGAGCTTTGATTTTCGTATTGCTCGAGTAAGCTGCCGTCACGGTTATAGACCTTGCGGATCAAGTGCGGCGTCATACGAATCCCTTTATTTGGAAAGGCCGAATATGCAGCCGTCATTTCGAGCAGTGACGCCTCACTGGCTCCGAGAGCCGACGGCAGACTCGGGGCCATAGGGTTTGTGATGCCAAACCGGCGGACCATCTGAGCACCAGCCTGGATGCCGACCTGCTCAAGCAGGTGTACTGCCGCGATGTTATACGATTTGGCGAGCGCGATCTTCATCGGAACGTTCGCATGGCTTGGGGCACCGCCATAGTTGGTTGGGGCCCACCCACCGCGTTTGATCGGAGCACCGCTGACGATCATATCCGGCGTCATTCCATCCTCGACTGCCGCAGTGTAGATAAAGGGCTTATACGCCGACCCCGTCTGCCGCAAACCTTGCGTCGCGTTGTTAAATTTACTGGTATGAAAATCATACCCGCCGACCATCGCGACGACCTCGCCGTTTTTCGAATTTATGCAGACGATCGACGCCTGGACTTCCGGCACCTGCATCAGCTCGACATCGAGGGTCTGCTTTTCTTTATCGACGCCTTTGACGAGAAACTCAGCCAAAAAGCCCGGTTTTAGCTCGTCCTTAGGCCGTTTGCCGCTGCGGCCCATGTTGGCCGGACGGACGATCGCCTTGAACCGGCCAAATCGTACACCGACCTCGTCGGCGTTGTTATTCGACTTCATGACGAGGCCCTTGATGTATTCGCCCTCGGTATAATCGTCGCCGTACCAATCAGCGTGCTTGAACGAATTGAGGGTTTTGTCGATCTCTCTTTCGTCGGTCAACGCCACTTCGTTCTCATCCAACAGGATGTTCTGATATTCCGATCGCCATTTACGACCGGCGTCATAGCTGCGAAGCCGCTGGCGAATCGCCTGTGTTGCGAGTTTTTGCGCCTCCACGTTGATCGTGGTGTAAACCTTTAGGCCGCCCTGAGCGACGCGCGTCGTGTATTTTTCTTCGAGGTATTTTCTGACTTCTTCGACCGGATAATCCCACGCGGTCGATTTTGGCTGCGATTGATAATAGGCCGTGTCGGCAAGCGCGATCGGTTTTGCCTTGGCCGAATCGACATCCGACGGCGGATATTTGTCAGGAAAATACTTTGTCATCTGATCAAGCACGATGTCGCGGCGCATCTTTGCCTTTTCCATATTGCGGGTCGGCGAATACTCAGGCGATTTGGGAATTGCCGCAAGCAGGGCCGCTTCTTCAAGGCTGAGGTCTTTTACGGACTTGCCGAAATACGTTCGCGAACCGGCCTCAAAACCGTATGCACCGGCACCGAGAAATACATAGTTCATGTACATCTCTAGGATCTGATCCTTGGTGTAAAGTCGCTCGATCTGCAGGGCGACAGCCCATTCGTTAACCTTTCGCGTGTAGGTTTGATCTTTGTAAAGAAACAGATTCTTTGCGAGCTGCTGGGTGATCGTCGATCCGCCCTCGATCTTGCCAGTCGTAAGATTTTTAAAAATAACACCGACAATGCGATACGGATCGATGCCTATGTGATCTCGAAAGCGGTAGTCCTCGACGGCAATCAGAGCGTCGGTCACTTTGTCGGGGACGTCTTGGATCTTTAGCGGGATGCGCTTTTCGAGGGCAAACTCAGCGAGGATCGTCTCGCCGTCATCAGCGTAGATGGTCGTAACTTGCGGTGGACGATACGTCGCGAGCGCCGAGACCTCGACCGAGTAACGTGAATTATTGAGGTAATAGGATGCCAAAACTCCGGTCAGAGCACCGGCGGAAAGAGCGAGCATCAACGCGATGGCAAGCATCGTGAGGGTCGAAAACCCACTCCGTTCACCGTTCGACACCGCCTCGGCAGTCTTAAACTTTTTTACATCTACAGCCACTTTTCTTACTACCTCCTAGTTCACAAAACGACGCAGCTTAACGCTGACTACAAACCCGATCGCGACAAATGTCGATAACAGCGCTGACAGTCCGGCGCTCATCAGCGGTAAAGGGACGCCGATCACCGGCAGTATCCCAAGTGCCATGCCGACATTCATAAATATCTGAAACGCCATTGCACATACAATCGACATTATAACAAGCATTCCAGCGCGCTCGGAAGCCTCGCGCGCACCGGCGATCATGCGTGAAAGCAGGATCGCGTACGCAAGCAGTAGCGAAATACACCCTATAAACCCTGTACTCTCAGCAGTTACGGCAAAAATAAAGTCAGTTTGCGGCTCGGGCAAAAACTTTAAAACACTCTGAGATGTTTCGGTGTCGCCCTGATTTCCGGCAAGTCCGCCTTTGCCGACCGTGATAGTCGATTGGATGGTGTGATAACCGTAGCCGCGGGGATCGACGCTGTCCGGGTCGGTGATCGCTAATATCCTTTCCTGCTGATAACGCTTGATCTTGCCGGTTTTGACCCCGACCGTCCATGCGACCGGCACGAGGATAGCTGCCGCGACAACTGTCAATACCACATAGCGGATCTTGATCCCCGACAGAAAGAACATCGCGCCGAGGATCGGAAAATATGTGATCGCTTGTCCCGCGTCCGGCTCTAGTAATATCAACACGACCGGGCCCGCAAAGATCGCGGTACCGACGAGCATCTCCCGCAAACGGAGATTGCCGGCTTTTCTGGCCCCGAAATACTTTGCTAGCATCAGCACCGTCGGAATCTTAGCAAACTCGGACGGCTGAAACTGCCCGATGATCGGCAGTCTGACCCACGCCTTTTGTCCGTTGATCGTCACACCAAGTGGCGTCAGTACTAGTAACAGCAGGATCAACCCTCCGATATAAAATATTGGTGCCGAATCGATAAGCCGCCGGTAATCGGTAAAGCAAACGATGATAAAAGCGACTAGGGCGATGAAGATACCGATGATCTGTTTAGACCAGTAGCCTTCGGTAGGTGTGGCATTGTGGATCTGCCAGACGCCGAAAGACGCAATCATGACGGCCAACAAAGCTGTTAGCCAGTCAAAATCCTTAAGATCGCGTTTTTCGAGTATTGCTACCATCGCAGGTGAAAAACTATCTCTTTGCCACCGTGTCGGTCGTTGCCGGAATCTGTCCGTGAACGGCTCTATATGTTTCGTACACACCGCGTACCGCAGGGGCAGCATGGCTGCCGCCAAAACCGACGTTTTCGATCAGTGCGATGACCGCGATCTCGGGCTTGTATGCCGGGGCAAAGCTGACGAACCACGCGTGATCTTTTTTGTCGCCGACGTCTTTACCGAGCTCCGCGACCTGTGCCGTACCTGTCTTTCCCGCGATCTCAAAATCGGGGATGCGGATCGCACCGGCGGTACCTCCGCCGTTCACCACGCCCCACATACCTTTGATGACCAGATCCCATTGATCGGGGGTTGCTTCGAGGATCTTTGGTTCGGGATGAGCAAACCCTACGGCGGGACGGGCGGCGAAATAATCACTTTCGCCCTCGGTGCCGACGGCGGGGATCGCTCTAAATCCTTTTAGAAAATGTGGCGTGTACATTTTGCCGCGCATACCGATACTTGCGACCGCCCTAAGCATCGAGATCGGCGTTACGACAACCGTATCCTGGCCAATGCCTGAATAGACAGTGCGGATATCGCTCCATTTGCCTTCGTTTTTTACGATGTAGGGCATCCACGATTTTGGTGTCTGCGGAACCTTTTCATTGGGCAGATCGATGCCGGAGCGTTTGTCGTAGCCGAAATCCTCGACCATCTTTACTATGCCGTCAATACCCATTTTGAGAGCGAGTCGGTAATAGTAACCGTCGCAAGATTTTGTAATGGCGAAGCTTAGGGGCGGCGAACCGTGGCTGCCCATGCAGCGGGTAAATTTGTTGCCGATCTGGATGCCGCCGCCGCAGACCAGATTTGAATGTGCAACCGTGATCGCACCTTGCTGCAGACCGGCGATAGATTCCGGTATCTTCCAGGTCGATCCCGGCGGATAACGGCCCTGAATGGCACGGTTATATAGCGGGCGTTTCTCGTCCTGCCAATAGGCTGCGATCGCTTGGCGGCCTTCGGGCGTTGAGCTACCCTTTACAAAGATATTTGGGTCAAATGACGGTGCCGATGCCATCGCAATCATCTCGCCATTGTTGGGGTCCATCGCAATGATAGTTCCGCGTTTGGTCACCGATTCGGCCAACTGCTTTTCCGCACGGTTTTGAATATCAAGGTCGATGGTCGAGACGAGATCCTGTCCTGCCTGAGGTTTTACGATCTCTAACTCGCTCTGCACGCGGCCTTTGCTATCTACGAGCACCTTGCGATATCCGGGGCGTCCGCGTAGGTACTCGTCGTAATATTGTTCGAGCCCGCCCTTGCCAACGATGTCTCCGGGACGAAAACCCTTGTCTAGGAACTCGGGATCCTTAAGCTGATTTGGACTGATCTCGCCGACGTAGCCGAGCACATGGGCGAGCGTAGTACCAAGCGGGTAAAATCGCTGCGGCTGCAGCTCGACGCGGAGCTCCGGAAATTCTAATGAGTGTGCCTCGACCCAAGTGATGTCTTCGATGCCGACATTTTCTTTGAGCACCATTGTCTCAAATTCGTTTTGCTTTTTGATCAGGCTTAGACGTTCGACGACGAATTGTCGGTCCATCTTTAGCCCGCGAGAGTATTCTTCTACGCGTTCGTTAACGTTGACCGATTTTAGCGGTTCGTTTGAAAGGACGACGTTGTATGTGGGACGCGAATCGACGAGCAGCTTGCCGTTGCGGTCAAGGATCGCTCCGCGTGGAGCGGGGATCGGGATAAAGCGGACACGCTGATTTTCGGCCCGCTCGTTGTAATAGTCGCCCTTTACAACCTGCAAATAATAGAGCCGTATCCCTAACAGGGTGAGCAGAACGAAGGCGAGCACCTGGATCGTGCCGACCCTTAAACCTAGTTTTTGAACGTGATCACCTATTTTCATTTTTCGTTAACCGTCCATTATTTGCCTAATCTGATGGGGTTCCGCCTTCGGGTTTGTCGTCTCGGGGCAAAAACATCGCGTTTTTTTCGCCGCGTTCGTTCGCCCGACAGCGATTGCAGCAGCAGGTAGACGAGCGTTCCGGCGATGGTCGTACCGATGAGCGAATAGGCGGCCGTCACAAGAACATCGTTCCCCGGCGGTTGGCCAAACAGCCTGTGCAGGCCGTAATAGATCATATCGTCAAGCAAACATGCACCAGCTATGACGGGGATTCGCAGGATCAAGTTGTCCATGTAGACACGTCGCGTGATCTCGCAAACGATATAGGCCACGATCGTTTTTGAAAAGCCGTTGGCACCAAGCAATCCGCCGCTCAAAGCGTCGACAGAGAGACCGGCGATCGAGCCGAAAAGCAGTGCCCGGATCGAATTACGCTGGAGCGCGGCGTAGACGACGATGATCAGCGGAAGGTCGATATAGGCGAGCGGCTCCCATACGTTTCGCAGCGTCCATTGCAGGACGATCGCGATTATCAAGCTGATTGTTAATTTGACGCCTTCCATTTAAATCTAACCAACCTCTATTTCTTTACGTCCTTTGTCGCGTTGGGTAATTTTTGCTCGAACTGTTCGCGGGATGCGGCCTCGTAAAGTAGGATGCCAACCTCCTGCATCGAATTAAGTTTTGCCGCCGGTTGGATGAGTATCTGGTGCGGCGTGGTCGCCGACCCGGTGACGACACTGACGATCTCGCCGACCTTGAGTCCAGCGGGATAGATGCCGTCCTGTCCAGTTGTAAATACTGCTTGCCCCACCTCTACGGCGACAGAGCCCGCAACGTAACGCATTTCGAGCAGATCGCCCTTACTCGTTCCGCTGACGACGCCGAGTGCGTTAGATTCGCCCACTTGGCCGATCACGGCTCCCACGCCTGATTTGTTTCGCGTGACGAGATCGACCTGACACGTCAGTGGGCCGACCGCCGTGACGCGACCGACAAGCCCACCGTCGGTCACGACCGGCATATTTAGCTGGACACCGTCGAGGCTGCCGCGATTGACGATCGACGAATCGAACCACACGGAAGGATCGCGTCCGATGATGCGAGCCGTCAGGATCTTGTACTTGCTCGTTTCTTTTAGCTGGAGGAACGATCGTAGACGGGTGTTCTCAGCGGCAAGTTCCTCTTTCTGCTTTAGCTCAACTTCAAGTTCCTGCACACGCTGTTTCAACACATCGTTGTCGGTCTGGGCCGAACGCAGGTTTGAGATCGAAGAGAAGTAATTAGCGACTGCGGAGGTGACCGTGGTGACAGGTGACTGAACAAAATCGGCTATCGTCTGAGTCCAGGAGCGTACAACACGCTGGCCGGACGTTATCTCTTTGGCGTCGAATGCCATCAAGACAAAATTGACAATAAGGAGCGCGATCATCAGCCAGGGTGCCAGCCGCCAAACATCTTTTTGACTACGCTCAACCATCGCTTTGAGTTTGTTGAGTTTGTTGAGTTTCGTGAGTTCGTTGGGAAAATCACTCTCAACAAACTCTATGAACTCAAAAAACTCAATGAACTAACTCCCTGTCATTAATGAATTATCCCACTTGACGCGTTTTAGGAGCTCAAAGTCTGAGAGCATCTTGCCGGTGCCAAGTACGACCGATGATAGCGGGTCGTCGGCGATGACGACCGGCAAACCCGTTTCGATCATCAAGCGCTTATCGAGATTTTTGAGCAGAGCACCACCGCCCGTGAGGACGATGCCGCGTTCGACGATGTCGGCCGAAAGTTCCGGCGGCGTACGTTCGAGAGCGACGCGGATGGCGTTGATGATCGATGCGATTGAATCTGAGAGTGCCTCGCGGATCTCTTCGTCGGTCATCGTAATGGTCTTGGGGATGCCCTCGATCAGGTTGCGTCCGCGGACGTCCATTGAGAGCGGCTCCTCGAGCGGAAATGCGCTGCCCAGTGCGATCTTGATCGCCTCGGCGGTGCGTTCGCCGATGAGCAGGTTATATTTTCGTTTGATGTACTGGGTGATCGATTCGTCCATCTCGTTACCCGCGACACGCACGGCACGCGAATAGACGATACCCGACAGCGAGATGACGGCGATGTCTGTCGTTCCGCCGCCGATATCGACGACCATGTTGCCGTGTGGTTCGGTGATGGGCAATCCGGCACCGATCGCCGCGGCCATCGCTTCTTCGACCAGATAGACTTCAGATGCTTTTGCACGATAGGCGCTATCCTCAACGGCACGGCGTTCGACCTGAGTGATCTCCGACGGGATGCCGATGACGACACGCGGGCGTACCCACGATTTGCCGTTGTGAGCCTTGCGGATAAAATGCTGGAGCATCTTCTCCGTAACCTCAAAATTGGCGATAACGCCGTCCTTCATCGGGCGGATCGCGACGATGTTGCCCGGTGTACGGCCAAGCATCTCTTTTGCATCACGTCCGACGGCCTCAACCTGGTTCGTGACCTTGTTGATCGCGACGATCGACGGTTCACTTACGACAATGCCGCGTCCCTTGGCATAAACGAGCGTATTTGCGGTGCCAAGATCGATCGCAAGATCGCTGGAAAATAAACTAAACAAAGACTTAAATGCCATTTCAAATTAACTAACGGTCCTAGATTCTTATTTTAGAGATCGTGTTGAACGGGGATGATTTCCACACTCGGAATGGTCCGATGAGGAGCAAAAAACATGAGCACCGTCGCCCAAAATACCTAACCACTTAGCATACACTTATTTATTAGCATTTTTCTAGTTTAATTACAGTATTTATTTAGCAAAATGTTGAATTATTGTGAAATAAAAAAAGGGCGGTCAAATGACCACCCTTTTTCTATATCAGTATCAATAGATTTACGACTATTGAGGAATGAAATTAAGTTCCGCAATATTGTCGTTCATCTGTATGACCTGCGGCTGGAAGTTAAATCGTTTTGATGAGACATTGACGACATATGTCTGTCCAGGCTCTAGATCATCAAAAGTATAGATCCCACCCTTGCCGGTCAGGACAGTTTTTGTAACTCCGGCCTGATCTGTCAGAGTAACAGTTGCCCCCACTAATCCGCGGCCCTGGGCAGATGTCAACACACGACCCGAGACGCCCACACCGGCGGCGGTTGAGGAAACGGTAGTGCAGTTAAACACCAACGAGTATGTTCCGGCGGAAAGCGCTCCGCTCGAATAAAATGAATCGATAAACAGATAATACGTTCCTTGGGGCAGGGCATCCAAATTAGCATCGGTAATTACCTCGGTAACATTACTTCCACCATTGTCGTCACCAATTACGCAGTTTGTTCCGTTGTTTGCAATACCTGAGGGACATCCCGGAGCCGCCGAATTTAGAATATATATCGACGGATCCCAATTGGCGCCCGTCGGATCTAATGATATCGAGCAGGTAGGTATTCGTGAAGCTAAAGCTGGAAGGGTAAATCTATAAATAACATCTGGCCCCGCCGTCGTGGTGTAAGCACTATTACATGCTAGCGGGATCGTAGAAACCGTACTGTTGGCACCAATGGTTGTGCCGGTGTCGTTAAAGACCGTTCCTGCAGGAATGTCCAAACCCGGACAGTTGTCCGTACCGACCAAGACCATTGATCTTGGGTCAAGAGATGAGGTCAGGCTTTGTCTGTTCTTAGGATTTTCTTTGATCTTATCCAGTAAAGATTTTTTGTTACAGGCATTTAGGCGATCAGCGAGCATCTGCGCCCTGTCATTCGAATTTTTCTTGAGCGGTCCTTCTCCGTTAAGTGCCGCCATCGCTTTACTAGGCTGTCCCGCAAGAAGGTAGCAAACACTTGCCCCTAAACAAAAGAGAGACGTCCTGTATCGCCTTATATTCATTGTATCCAATCGTAAATAGCTGCTTTTCACTGAGGTTTCCTCCTGGTGATCAAAAAAGTCAAAGGCCAATACCCCCGAAATCCACACGGGGATGATATTTTGTTAATGAAATAATGCGTTCTTTTTGTTCATTTGTCAAATTTTTCACGCCGCGTCCTGCTACACCTTTATTAAAACGATTTCGACGAGCGTCTGCCTCAGTTGTTTCAACGGATTTTTGTATCGCCGCTCGAGCCGCACCGAGCCCGTAATATCTGAGGATACTATCGATAGAATCTTCTTTATTTTGAATAAGTTCATCATAGTCCAGCCATAAGATCTCTAGTCGTTTTTCTTTTTCAACGAGGCTCCACGAAGCAACAAATTGTAAATACCAGGGGACGATATTATCAATCAGCAGATCGACTTGTGTGTGATCGTCGAGGTCTAAAAAACTGTCGCGGAAATACGAGTTAAAATACGCACCCGTCTTGTAGAAATCATGAAGACTGACCACTGCATCAAATATATTTCTCACCAATACAACAGGTCGGATCCCAAATGCCTGCATCAACTGGATGTTCGCCTCCGACGCCCGAGCGTGTTGTTGTGTGACGGTATTTTGTTCTGCGAATTCATTTAATACCGGTAAATACAGGTCATGTTCATTTTGCCCGGCGGCAAAGACGGCAAAAAGATCACGATAACCGGTTATCCCCACTAGTACGTTTTTAAGAAAGGTCGATGCGCTTTTGGGAACGCAAGCAATAAATATGTGAGTGCCTAAGTCCTGAGTTGTCACGCTCGATGAAAAATCCGAAAGCAATGGCTTTTCTTTCAGGATCGATAGAGCATTTGTCAGATTGACAGAGTAAGTTGCGGAGGGCTCAACGCTGATCGCCCTACGGCTGCACTCAACGCTTGCATTCAACTGTAAATGCTCTAAAAAAACGAGCCCCATGTTTTGAAGGGCATCAGCGAAACCGCGCCGAAAGTTCTTATCATCGACCATAGTCCCAACGATATCTAGTTTTAAGGCGTCAGTCAGTAGTGACAGGGCTTCGTCTATCCTTTGATGTGCGAGGAGCTGGTCGATCCGGGCCTTATGGGCCAGCAGCAGATTATGGGAAAGGTGGTCATAGAATGGGAAATCCTGTTTAACTTTGCCCTGCGCGCTACGAAAGAACGTGATCGCCATGTCAGGATTGCCCTGTTCAAGGGCTCTTGTCCCGAGAGCGACCTCCTGTTCTAAGATCCGAGCAATATCAACATCAAACGGGCCTTCTACAGTTACTTGGTTGGATGGTGCGTTCAGATTTTTATCCTCAAAATCAATAAAATGGCTAATATTATTTTCACGAATATCTCAAGAATATCAAACAATTTCAATCAATAAGGATGCTGAAAGATGATAAATGAGCGTAATAAGTGAGGCTTTTTGCCAGCGCAAGAAAAAGGAGAGCCTCATTTTCATGCAACGGCTCCCCTGAGTTAGATCTATTACCCAATTATTCAGGTATGAGTTCGAGATCCGAGACATTATCAACGACCTGTATCACATGCGGTGTAAAGTTAAACCGCCGTGACGCTACGGTGATAACGTAGGTCTGGCCCGGCTCGACATCTTCGAACTGGAACCGTCCAAACGACCCCGTGAAAATCGATCTCACTGCCCCGTTTGAATCCGTAATGGTCACACGAGCACTACGAAGCCCGCGTCCCTCGCCCGTCAACACACGTCCACCAACCGTCACTCCGGCGGCGGTCGTGCCAAGGGAAGAAACGACAAGTTCCCACCCCGTATTCGCAACTGGTGCTCCGCCAAAATTCATGGCTGCTCCCGGGGGGTTGGCAATATTAAAGAAGCTTCCCGCTGCGGTTGTCTCAAATATAGTGTTAGTGCTCGAACCTCTGTCAACGGGGTTGAAAAAGCCCTGGCCAAAATTGTTCAATTCAGCATCCGTCGCACCGGTCGTCGAAGTCACATTGTCAAACGTCAGACCCGCCCAAAGAGTGGTGGAGGCGCCCGCCGGAACAGGAAAGGAACCAGCCGTTAGCGTACCCGTCAGGGTTTTGACACCTGGAGCGTACGTCAGTTCATTGAAAGTGAAACCCACCGCAGTGCCTCCAGGGGCGTAATATGTGCCGGGCCCATTGGGCAACCCCGCTCCGAGCGGCGCACCGTCGGCATTCCAAAAACGAATGCGGGCACGCACGGACTGAGGATCAGGGTTTCCATTCGAGACCGTGAAACGAATCGTCGTGACACTTCCGACGCCCGGATTGGTGGTAAATCTGAGGTCGTCCATCACCATACGGGTTATACCACCCGCTGCCGCGCCTTGTGCAAAAACCTGTCCGGTATATGTGGTGATATTAGAATAGATGGAAAGAGGGTCTACGGCCTGAGGTGCCATAAATTCCGGCTGCGGGGTCACACGTCCACCCTTGCGGATCGAGATCTCCAGGTGCTGACTCAGTTGGTCCATCGGAATGAAAAGTTCGACCTTCATATCATTTACAGATATCAAAACATCAGATGAAATAGCTTTCCCACGCTGTGCTCGCACAGCATTAGGGGCCGTAAACGAATAAAAGCCAGCGGCGATCGCTATAAAGACAGCGCAAACCGTGGCAACGCGAATTGACAACGTTTCTTAGTCATAACTCTTAATACTCCCTTGATTTAACAACAAACAAAACAACCAGACATGGTCCCCGAAATACAACCCGATTCGGTTTCATCGCACAAAAATTGTGAAAAACGATCAGGTACTATATTAACATGCTATGTTTATTTGATATTTGGTGTCAATAATGACCTCCAGTTAGCCACGTGCCTCGATCGCGAGCGTGGAGGTTGTGGGAGTCGTAAAGCGAGTATGTTCACGCATCTCTTGCCACCAAACCGCCGCTCGCACTCTCCTCATCTTTGATCGGTTCGGTTATATAAGGTTTGAGGTCCACATCGGGACTCCCATTTTCGAGGGTCGCGGCCAAAACATCGCTGATCAATTTTGCCGGGATTATCTCAAGCTCCTTTCGGACGTCTTCGGGGATGTCTTCGGTGTCGGCTTCGTTCCTGTCTGGCAAGACTATGCGGCGGATGCCGGCTCGGTGGGCGGCGAGGATCTTTTCTTTGACGCCGCCGACCGGAAATACTAAGCCCGATAACGTTATCTCGCCTGTCATCGCCGTGTCAAAACGTACCTTGCGTCCGGTGTAGAGCGATGCCATGGCCGATGCCATTGTCACACCGGCGGAGGGACCATCTTTTGGTATCGAGCCGGCCGGAACGTGGATGTGGATGCCGTTGTTTTTGATCATTTCGGGGTCAATGCCAAACTCGGCGGCGTGCGACCACAGATAACTGCGGGCCGCCTGCGCCGATTCTTTCATCACTTCACCAAGCTGTCCGGTCAGGGTGAGTCCGCTGCTGCCGGGAAGTAGAGTCGCCTCGATAAAGAGCACTTCGCCGCCCATCTCGGTCCACGCCATGCCGGTTGCGACACCGGGAGGCAGATCTTTGCGGGCTTCTTCCGGAAACACCTTAGCCGGGCCGAGATAACCCTTGATCTCGTCGGCGGAGATCGTGACCTTATCGGTCATGCCTTCGGCGACCTTTAGAGCGACTTTGCGTGCTAGATTGCCGACTGTTCGTTCGAGTTGACGAACCCCCGCCTCACGCGTGTAGCTCATCGTCAGCAGATTTACCGCGTCGTCGGTGATCGTCAATTGATCGTCCGACAAGCCGTTTTCCTTTATCTGACGAGGAATTAGATATTGTTTTGCGATATTTAGCTTTTCACGGTCGCTGTAACCCGCAAGCTGGATGATCTCCATTCGATCGCGGAGCGGCATCGGGATCGGCTGTAGCTGATTTGCCGTCGCGATAAAGAAAACTTTTGACAGATCGAACGGCAGATCAATGTAATTGTCCCGAAACGTGTTATTTTGCGCCGGATCCAAGATCTCAAGCAGTGCCGATGCCGGATCACCGCGAAAATCGTTACCAAGTTTGTCGATCTCATCGAGCATCAGCACCGGATTATTGACGGCGACACGCCGCAAAGATTGGATTATGCGTCCCGGCATCGCCCCGACATAGGTTCGCCGATGGCCGCGAAGCTCGGCTTCGTCACGCATCCCGCCAAGACTCAAACGGTCAAATTCTCGTCCCAAAGCCCGTGCGATCGAGCGCCCCAGCGACGTTTTCCCGACGCCCGGAGGTCCGACGAACAAGATGATCGGACTTTTCGAATCGGGCCGCAGCTTGACGACAGCGAGTGATTCTAAGATCCGTTCTTTGATGTCCTCGAGGCCGTAGTGGTCCTCGTCGAGCACCTTGCGCGCTTCGTTAAGATCGAGCTTTTCTTCGCTCGCTTTCCGCCAAGGCAGTTCGAGGATGTATTCGAGATATGTCCGGATGACGTGATAATCGGGTGCGGCTTGCGGCAAAGCCTCCATCCGCTTTAGTTCGCGGGTCGCTTCTTTGCGGACGTCATCGGGCAGATCGGCTTTTTCGAGCCGCTCGCGGAGCTGGTCGGCCTCAGCTTTTTCTCCGCCCTCATCATCGCCTAGCTCTTTTTGGATCGCTTTCATCTGCTGACGCAGGACGTAATCGCGTTGCGATTTGTCCATCTCGTGCTGAGCCTCGTTCGCGATCTTTGAGCGGATCTGCATGATCTCAAGCTCTCGAGCAAGGGCGGCGTGCGTCAGCGTCAACAGGCCGTCAACAGTGCTCGATTCGAGCATTTTCTGCTCGGTCTCGACGCCGAGATCGAGGACGGACGCGAGAAAATACGATAATTGAACCGCATCCTCTTGTGATGAGACCGCGACGCGGATCTCAGGCGGTACGTGCGGGAGCAGAGCGAGAGCCTCTTGTATCATGCCCTGAATGTTGCGTTTTAATGCTTCGATCTCTTCTTCGTCAATCCGGCGAAGCTCGGGCAGCACTTGCACCTTTGCCTTAAGATACGGCTGTTCGCCGGTCCATTCGATCACCTCAAAACGGTCGATGCCTTGCACGATGAGCTGCATGATGCCCTCGTTTCGCATCATCCGTTTAATATTGACGATGGTGCCGATCTTGTAGAGATCGTCGGGTTTTGCGTCGTCGCCGGTGACGTTTTCGGTCTTGGTCGTGACACAAGCGATCAGCTTTTCCTCGGTCGCAAGTGACGACTCAACGGCGCGCGTCGAACGCTCACGCCCGACCGCCAGCGGCACGACGGTCTCGGGAAACAACGTCGTGTTTTGCAGCGGCAGCACCGCTATCTCAAGCTCCCGCGGCAACTTTATGTCCTGTGTTTTGAATTGTTCGTCTACTGGTTCGTCAGCCATAAATATTTGTTTGAACAGGCTTCTCCTTTGCTTTGCTAAGAGTAATGATCAACAGCCCGTTTTCGAATATATGCTCGATCACCGCTCCCTCGATCGGAGTGGGGAACTTTAATGTTTTTTCAAAGCTGCTGTAGCTGATCTCCATCTGTTGATAAGACACGCCTTCGCCACACGAGCGGTCCTTGCGGCAGCCGGAGATGGCGAGTACGTTGCCCTGGATGTCGATCTCGATATCCTCGGGCGAGACACCCGCGAGCTCGACCTTTACGACCCAGCCGTCCGGCTTTTGATAGACGTCCGCCGCCGGATACCAAAGCTGGCCGGAGCGGACATTTTTGGATGTCCCGACAAATTGAAAAAAACGATTGGTCGATTTAGCCATTATTTGCTGAATTTGATCGTTTGCAGACTAAAGTCAACGATTACGTCTTGCTTTGGGTCATACAACGTGACTACAAAAAACAAAGCGACATTTTTGCGAATTGTCGCGATGTAACGCTGCCGATATTTGCCGCCGCTGCGAACGCCCTCGACCTCAAATGCCGCAAATTTTACCCCGCCAAACGTAAGCCGATATATATCCTTTGCAAGCGTTGGATTCGGTGACGAAAGCACGAGCTTTTTGTTGGCGTCGATATATGCATCGACCCTCATTGGTTTTACAAGGCGTTCGATGCCGCTTGAGAATAGTGCCGAGTTTTCCTGTCCGGCGAGCGACGGCGGTGTTGCCTGAAAGAGGACTTGCGTATTTGCCGCCGAGCTTTGTACGGTAATGTCCGTGGTCTTGACAGCAGTTTCGCGATTCTTAGCAACAATAGCTTTGTTCTGGTCAGTCGTGAAAAAATTCCACCCGCCAGGGGCGAGGATCGTAAATCCTAGATGGCTGTTGGTGTAAAGTTTACCGTCAAAACTACCGCTCGCGGCGATCGCCTCAGCAGAGGGAAGCTGAGCCTGAACGACCGCCGAACTTGTAATCTGCACGGCGGTCATTAGCACTAAAACGGATATGAATCGACGAACTAACATCACCTAATTCTTTCCCCAAAAAGCGGCTCCGCTTGAGATCTCTTCGAGCGTTTCGGCGATCTCTTTTTCGTCTTCCATCTCAAGCGCGACATCAGCCATCGCAATGATGCCGGCGAGCGAGCCGTCGGCGTGGACGACCGGAATGCGGCGAACCTGTTTGTCGCCCATCAGCCGGATCGCCTCGAAAACAAAATCGTCCGGTGCGACCGAGAAAAGCTCTGTTGTCATCACCTCGCCGATCGCTGTGTCAGAACTTTTGCTGTCGGCCACGCCGCGAACGACAATATCGCGGTCGGTCACGATACCGATGAGTTTATCGCCGTCCACGACCGGAACCGCACCCATATCGCCGTCGCGCATCATCGACGCGACATCGCGCAGGCTCAGATCGCGTGTCGCCGTGCGGACGTTTTTGGTCATTATCTCACTTGCACGTAAACGTGAAATGGCAGATGTCTCGGCCTCGGTCATTTTCGTAACTCCTTTTAGATATTTTGTTCGACGGGGTGGAATAAAGCAAGCATCAAATGCCTCGTCCCAAATGACCATGTATTTGCATTCATTGTCAATTTTTGATGTGATATACCGCAATGTCGCTGATCGAAGTCGCTAAAAATGCACCAATTGACAGCCGTGAGTCGTGTCGGCTACTCGAAGAAGGCAATATCCTGTTTTTTGATCATGTACCGTTCGCAATCCCGAGCGACGACCTCGAATTTTTGCTTTCCGCCCGTCAGGACAATACACGCTTGCACAAGAATATTTCTTTCCGGCCCGGCCCGGGCCTTTTGCGAGGGTTTTCCGGCGCAAAACAAGATGCCGAGAGGCTAAGCGGAATCATGCGGGAGTATTCTGCACGGGCGACGGAATTTCTTGGCTCTTTTCTTGCCCCCTATGCCGGAAAATGGTCACTCGACTACGCGAGTTTTCGTCCGATCGAGGAGGCGAACCGCGATCTGCCGCTGCACAAACGAAACGAACTACTTCACGTGGATGCTTTCCCGAGCAGGCCGACGTGGGGCGGACGGATACTTCGTTTCTTTTCAAATATTAACCCGACCGAGGGCCGCGTTTGGGAAGTAGGTGAGAATTTTGAAGACCTCGCCCGAAAACACGCCTTCGACGCCGAACTCGAAGCCGTCGCAAAACGCTCCGGAACCCCACTCGAACGTGTAATAGGCCGTTCGGTCCGGGCTCTCGGCTCTGTCGGTTTGCCCTTGCCCGACCGTTCAGCGTACGACAAATTTATGCTTCGGTTCCACGATCATCTGAAAGAAAATAGAGAATATCAGTCAAATTCGCCTAGAACGCGCCTCGAGTTTCCACCAAATTCCTCTTGGATCGTATATACGGACTGCGTTCCTCACTCGGTATTGTCAGGGCGGTTTGCAGCGGAACAAACTTACATCGTTCCATTTGAAGCTTTATTGGCACCCGAGGCGTCACCCCTTCGTATTCTTGAGCGGCAATGCGCTGCCTCGTTGACAGTCCGATAGATCACTCGGAGATGATCCCGACCGCTAGCCAGGAAAGATCGATCTTATTCGTCTGGGAAACTGGAACGGCCGCCCGTAGCGGCGGAGTATCTCGCTTCTATTCAAAGCATAAATATCTGGCTGGGTTTCGGGGCCATAGATAGTGGTAAAAGCCCCTATGTAACCGACTGTTTTGAGCGCCGATTGTGCAAACGGTGTGTAAAAGCCAGCCGGGTAAGCGAAAACCCTACAATCTTTCTGCAAAAGGTTCTCAATATATTTCTTTGATTCAACTACTTCCTCTGCGATCTCAGCTTCTTCGATGCGGTCAAATAACTTATGGCTCAGGCTGTGCGAGCCAAATTCGATACCGGCAGCCGACATTTCGCGGATGTTTGCTTCGGACAGATGTTCCCGCGGGCCTTCACCGTCGGCAGTCGCTACGTCTGTGATCGTGCCGATCAATGACGGGATCAAGAAGATAGTTGCCTTAATACCCAGGGCTTTGATCACCGGAAAGGCATTTGTGTAGTTGTCTTTCCAGCCATCGTCAAACGTCAGGCAGATGCCACGTTCGGGAAAATGGCCATTCTCGGCAAAATAGGTGACAAATTCGGACGCGGTGTAAAACGAAAAACCATTTCGTTTCAAATAAGACATCTGGCGGGCAAAACGACGCGGGGCCATATACGCGCCGCGGATCTTAACATCCCGCGTCGGGTCATCGATCTTGTGATACTGAATCGTCGGGCACTTTACGATCTTGTCCATCTAATTCCTCACAGATTTGGGTCCTCAAAAATGCTGATGTCCGAGTCGCCGCGGGTCAAGAACCATTTGCTGCCATCATACAACAGATCTTGGTTTTCGGGAGCCTTTACCATTAGCTGAAGGCCGCTTTTGACCGGCCAAAACCCGAAATATTTCAGACGCTCCTGCAAAAGGGGATCGAGAGCGTCAGTGACGAGTCCACCCGCACGGCGTTCGACAGCGAGTTTTAGCGACGCTCGTAAAAGCGCGTCAACGACCTTCGTCGAATCATGAGGGCCATAGCAGATATCACTGATCGCGGCCTTTTCGACCGCACCGTATTTGTTGGGTTTTCGAAAAAATAAGACGGCATAGCCGAGCAATTTATTGTTTTCGAAATACCCGAGGATCTCGTACTGCTTATTGGGTTGTTGTTTGAACTGCCATTTGAGCATCGCTGCCGAACGGGATACGGAACACGGAAACCGCTTTTTTGCCATGCTCCAAAGTTCGTCAAACGACTCATGGAATTCGGCAACTGTCCTGACACATAGGTCGTTCGTCAGACCGATGCGGAAGGGAGCAAACAGTAGATTCGCGACCGGCCGGAGCGGCCCGAGTTTTGTAATGTCGCGAATTGCTTCGCCCGGAAACAACAGTTTGTGAAAACGCGGGATCTTGGTCACGATGACAAATCCCAGTTTCTGTAGCAACGCCGGTGCGTGTTGCTCATTTGTATTGACGCCGAGAATGTACGGGCAATACTTTTCCGCCGCCTGAACCAATTTCTGTGCGATCCCCATACGACGAAAATCGGGATCGACGATCAGATCGAGGATCCAGATCGCCGGTCGTGTGTGTCCGTTTACATTTAGTTCGACGGGAATTGCCGCCAACTGGCCGGCAATGCGTTCACCGCTCTTGGCAAGCCAAACCGGCAGGTTATTATTCTGAGCAAGCGGGGGCAATTGAAAATGCCAGTCCCAAAAATCGGGGTCGCTTTGCCGTGGGTTATCGAGATATGCCGTCCCCAGAAAAGAGAGAACGCTCTCCCGATCGGACAACTGCATCTGCTCGATTGTCACTTTATCTTGCATTAATTGCGGTTATCCGGGCCTTTTTCGGTAAGATCGATCATTCGCTTGAGTGCAATGTTTGCAAAGTGTTTTGTGTCATCATCGACGGTGATCTCGTTGACGACGTTGCCGTCGAGGAGATTTTCCATCGCCCAGGCGAGGTTTTGCGGAGCTATCCGGTACATCGTCGCGCACATGCAGAGGTCGGGGGCGAGCAGACGGATTTCTTTATTGGGGAAACGCTGCTGCAGACGATTGACCAGATTTACCTCGGTGCCGATTGCCCACTTTGACCCGGCGGGTGAATTTTCGACAGTTTTGATAATGAACGAGGTCGAACCGTCGAGGTCACTAAGTTCGACGACTTCACGCGGACATTCCGGGTGGACAATGACCTGCATTCCCGGATGATCTTTTCGTATCTGATCCACATGCCAAGGCTTAAAGCGTCCGTGCACCGAGCAATGTCCCCGCCACAAAATCAGTTTTGCGGCGTGCAGCTGCTCCTCGGTATTTCCGCCAAGTTCTTCGTGCGGGTTCCACAACACCATCTTGTCGAGCGGTATGCCAAATTTCGCACCGGTGTTTCGCCCAAGATGCTGGTCGGGAAAAAAGAACATCTTGTCGTAATTTTTTAGATATGTGTCGAACAGGGGTATTGCGTTTGACGAGGTGCAGACGACCCCCTCGTTGCGGCCGCAAAATGCTTTGATCGCGGCGGTAGAATTCATGTAGGTGATCGGGGCGACCTTATTGTTCAAAACGCCGATCTCACGCAGCTGTTCCCACGCGTCTTCGACCTGATCGATATGTGCCATGTCGGCCATCGAACATCCCGCACCAAGGTCCGGCAGGATGACGTGCTGATGGTCTTTGCCGAGGACATCGGCGGATTCCGCCATAAAATGTACGCCGCAAAAGACGATAAACTCTGCGTCAGTCTGCGAAGCCATCACCGAAAGTTGATAACTGTCACCTGTCAGATCGGCGTGTTTGATGACATCGTCCCGTTGATAATGATGCCCAAGAATAATAACGCGCGGGCCCAGCTCGCGACGAGCCGACTCGATCCGCTCGGCGATCTCGGCGTCGGGCATGACGAGATAATCTTCGATAACGCGGATTTGTTCGAGAATGGCTGACATTAAGAAAATGATGTCACTTTGCCCACTGTATGGCAAGGTTTAGCGGGCGGCCAGTTCAAGTCCGGTCAGGAGTGCTATGTTTGATAATCGAGGCTTCTACAAGGTAGACAGTGAGTTCACAAATATCTTTAACGTAGTCGCCGATGCGTTCGAGGTGTTTCGCGACGAATAAAAGTTGAGCGGCGCTCGTTGTGGTTGCAGGGTCGTTGATGATCATGCCGATCAGCTCGCTAAATACCTTTTTGTAGCTGGTATCGATCACCTTATCCTGCTTTATGATCTGCCGGGCTAGCTCTGCGTCCTCAGCTATAAAAGCGTCCAACCCCTTACGGAGCATTTCGACGGCGTTGTCCGACATAATGGTCATTTCCGGAAACTGCCTCAGCTCCGGCTCGGTGTTGATCACAAGAACGGCCTCGGCGATGTTGCCTGCGTGATCTGCTAATCGCTCGAGCACCGGAGTGATCTTCGCCATGGAAATAACCAACCTCAGGTCATGCGCCGCAGGCTGATAGAGAGCAATGATCTCGACGCTCATCCGGTCAATTTCGAGCTCGATCTGGTTGATTATCTTATCGTCATCGAGGACGGTCTGAGCAAGGTTGCTATCACGGTTTACTAATGCCTGCATGGCACGTAATACGGCCGACTCGGCCTTGCCGCCAAGCAATAGAACCTTGTCGCGGAGAGAATCAAGTTGCTGATCAATAATTCGGTTTTCCATTCTATTCTCAATATTAGCACGGCTATCATCCGCCGATCTCACCATAAATTAGCCAAATCTACCCGTAATGTAGTCTTCCGTTAGCTTTTCATTTGGATTTGTAAACATTTTCTCGGTCGGATTGTACTCAACCAGCTTTCCGAGCATGAAGAAAGCTGTTTTATCCGATACACGAGCCGCCTGCTGCATATTGTGCGTAACGATGACGATCGTGTATTGTTTTTTCAGTTCGACGACGAGTTCCTCGATCTTCTGCGTCGCCATCGGATCAAGCGCCGATGCCGGTTCATCCATAAGAATGACCGCAGGCTGAACCGCAAGCGCCCGCGCAATGCACAACCTCTGCTGTTGCCCGCCTGATAGCCCAAACGCCGAAGTGTTTAGACGATCCTTGACCTCATTCCAAAGCGCGGCATCGGTTAAAGCCTTTTCCACGCGCGCATTAAGATCCGCTTTGTCCTTGTGAATTCGATTTATCTGAATTCCGTAAGCGACGTTATCAAAAATTGATTTTGGGAATGGATTCGATTTCTGAAAGACCATGCCGACCTTTCGCCGCAGGGCAACGACGTCGGTGTTCGGCTCGTTGATGTCCTTGCCATCGATCAGAACTCTGCCCTCCACGCGCGTCAAAGGAATTGTGTCGTTCATCCGGTTCAACGTTCTCAGGAATGTCGATTTGCCGCAACCGGACGGCCCGATAAAGGCGATCACCTGATTTGCCGGGATCTCAAGCTGAATTCCGTACAGAGCTTGGGCCTTGCCGTAGTAGAAGTCCAAATTGGACACACTGATTTTGCTCATCTTTGTTTATCTCTTGGCCGCAAAACTAATGCGACCGTTAGTATCCCTTACGGGTTGTGTAGCGAACAATAATATTGATCACGAGGATCAACGTTATCAAAACCAAGGTTGCGGCCCAGGCTTTGGCGTGCCACTCTTCGAACGGCGAGATCGCATAATTGTAGATCTGCACAGGCATTGAAGCCATCGGTTCGTCGAGGTAAATATTGTAGAATCTGCTGCCAAATGACGTGAACAGCAGCGGTGCTGTCTCACCCAGCACACGGGCAACCGCCAGCATCGCTCCGGTCGCGATACCGGTCTTGGCCGCCGGTAGGACAATGTCCCATGTTACCCGCCATTCCGGAGCACCCAAGGCAAGAGCACCCTCGCGCATGGATTTTGGAACCAGCTTTACGATCTCTTCGGTCGTTCGCGTGACGATCGGGATCATTATCAACGCGAGGGCGAGCGAACCGGCAAGGGTTGAAAAATACCCTTGCTGTAAAACGACCAGCGCATATACAAACACGCCAAAAACGATCGACGGAATACCGATCATCGAATCCGCAACGAATCTTACGATTGTCCCAAACCAACCGTTGCCCAACTCCGCGAGATATGTGCCGATCGCAATGCCAAGCGGAATACCAACTAGAGAGGCGAGTCCAAGCAGTGTGAGCGATCCTACGATAGCGTTACCAATGCCGCCGCCTTCGCCAACCGGTTTCGGTGTTTCAACCAAAAATTGCCAACTTAGCGAGGAAATGCCCTGATAAGAAATATAGCCGAGAATGAGAACAAGAATGCCGACCACTCCGAACGCACAGAGTGCGGTAAGTGTCGTCATTATGGAGTTCATCAGGCGTCTTTTCTCGATCATAACTAAATCAATCAGGCCACGTTCTGCGTCTTTCGGCTAACGCTCATTATTAGAAGTTTGGCTAGAAATGTAACGATAAATGTCACAACAAAAAGTATCAGTCCCATCTCGACCAAGGCACTTAAATACAGGTCACCGGTCGCCTCGGTAAATTCATTTGCGATCACCGATGCGATCGTGTAAGCCGGGTCAAACAGCGACGCACTGATCTGCGGCCGGTTTCCTATGATCATCGTAACGGCCATCGTTTCGCCGATCGCACGCCCGAGACCGAGGATAACGGCTCCGGCAATTCCCGAGGATGCGTTTGCCAGAACGATCTTTGTCGTCTCCCACTTGGTCGCACCGAGGGCAAGTGCCGCTTCACGCTGAGTCACCGGCACAGCCTCTAGAATGTCGCGAACGACCGCCGTGATGATCGGTGTGATCATGATCGCGAGTATCACACCGCCCGTAAACATACCGATGCCCGTTGGCGTCCCCTTAAAAAAAGGTAGCCAGCCAAAATACTCCTGTAACGGCGGCTGCACGTAAACACGTAAAAACGGAGCGAGCACAAAGATCGCCCACAGCCCGTAAACTACCGACGGGATCGCCGCAAGAAGCTCGACCAGAAAACCGATGGGACGAGCAACAGATTTTGGTGCCTGCTCGACAAGGAAAACCGCAACGCCTATCGACAGTGGAGTCGCGATCACAACCGCGATGACCGCCGAAAGCACAGTGCCGTAGATGAACGGCAACGCCCCAAACTCACCTTTTATCGGATCCCAGACCTGACCGTAGAGAAAGGAGAAACCGAACTCTCTGATCGAAAGCCAGGAGCCTTGCCCGATGACCACCAGCATCGTAACCACGATCACAAGTATCAATGCTGCGCACGCGGTCAATAGGAGTCGATAGACCTTATCAGACGACGAGAATCTTCGCTTTACTTCGCCGGACGGCGTAATATTTTGGATCGGTTCGTTTGCCATTAGTTAACAGCGGTACTCAGTGATTTGCCATTAAAGGAGACTTGGGCGATCTTGGCCGAAGCCCGTCGCACCATACCCGCTGGCAGAGGCGAATAATACAAGGGTTGTGCAAATCGCTGTCCGTCATTTATGCCCCACGCGAGGAAATCGACCAGCGTTTTACCTACCGTTTCATCTAGTTGATCCTTGTAGATCAAGACATACACATAGCTTGAGATCGGATAGGCGTTTGCACCGGCGGCATCGGTGATCGACGCTCGAAGATCGTCGGGTGTCTCGTCGAGTGTTTCTGCGGCCGCGTTGGTTACGGTCTCAAAGTTTGGAACGACATAGTTTCCCGCTTTGTTCTTGAGCAGAGCGACTGGCATCTTATTCTTTACCGCATAAGCAAGCTCGACATAACCGATCGTATTCGGCGTTTGCTTGACCTGTCCGGTCACTCCCTCGTTACCCTTGCCTCCAAGGCCGACCGGAAAGCTCGGTGACGTTCCCTCGCCGACCCTTTCTTTCCACTCCGGACTAACCTTTGAAAGGTAATTGGTGAAAATGGCCGATGTTCCACTTCCGTCCGAGCGGTGCACTACAGTCAATGGGGCTGACGGCAGAGTGGCCTCTGGATTGTCTGCCTTGATCCGTTCATCATCCCAAACGGTGATCTTACCGAGAAAAATATCCGCGATCGTTGAGGGTGAAAAGCGTAGCGGCTGGGAAACACTTTCCAGATTATAGGTCAAAACGACGGCCCCAAGAATTACCGGAACGTGGATGATCTCACCCGGTGCCGACTTGATATCAGCGTCGCTCATAACGAGATCCGACGCTCCGAACTGGATGGTTCGTTCTTTGACTTGTTTGATCCCGCCTCCAGATCCGATAGATTGATAGTCGATCCTTACATTTGAGTTGAGGTTTCCGTATTCACTCACCCATTTCTGCATGAGCGGGTTGATCAACGACGACCCGGCTCCCTGTATCTTTATGCTGTCGCCTTTGCCACGCCTACCGCTAAAACAGGACAAAACCAGCATCGTCGAAACGATCAGGACGCAAACAAGAAAGATGCGAATTGCTGACATAAGATCAACCAAGAGATCGAGCAAAAGTACCACTCGAATTGCACGGATCAGTTTGCCTTTAATAGAACGATATTGAAGAGATTACGTCGACTTTGGTCTAAACGCAAAACAGGGCCGTCTCCAAAGTTTGGTTCATATTATGCGAACGAGAATTATAGTCCAGAGCAAATATCCTATGGGTTACATAATACTTAACTTTTTTATTCGAGTTTGCCTGAGATCTAGTGATGTAACACTTTGTTAACATTTTAATAACTTTTTGCTATACGCCTTTTTGGGCGAACGCGCATCGATTACCCTCACATCCAAACACCGGCGAATTAGCGTATTGGCATTCGATGGTCTTTAACATTAGAATCGTCACAACGCCTGAAAGGTTCGGAGGAAATATGAACAAGCACAGTTTTGGAAAGCGGATAGTGTCAGCGGCAATAATCGCCGCGATGTGGACGTTGCCGATCGCAATGATCGCTCAGACGCGCGTGATCGCGCCAAAGAATAAATACAAGGTCCAGGACGATGTTAAGCTCGGCAGTGACGCTTCGCAACAGATCGAGAAACAGTTTCCGGTGATAAATGACGCCGACGCGACGGCTTACATCGAACGTGTTGGCCGTCGGCTAGTCGCGGGGATACCGCAGCAGTTCAATCAACCTGCTTTCAACTACCGTTTCAAATGGGTTAACGCCAGCGACATCAATGCGTTTGCCTTGCCCGGCGGCCCGATGTACGTAAATCGAGGCATGATCGAAAAAGCCAACAACGAAGGCGAGATGGCCGGCGTTATGGCTCACGAGATCAGCCACATTGCTCTGCGTCATGCGACCGCTCAGGCGACCCAACAGGGCAGTGCAAAAAGTATGCTCGGGACCATTGGCCTTATCCTCGGCGGTGCGATCCTCGGAGGCGAGGCCGGAGCCCAACTAGGAATGCTCGGTGCTACAGCGTGGATGACCAAATACAGCCGCGCTTATGAATCACAGTCCGACACCCTCGGAGCACAGATCATGGCAAATGCGGGATATGATCCGCGTGATCTCGCAAATGTTTTCCGCACGATCCAGCAGCAGGAAAGGGGCGGCGGAGGCCCCCAGTGGATTAGCAGCCATCCAGATCCGGGCAATCGCTACGAGGCTATCAATCGCGAGGCGCAGTATCTAAATGTTTCGTCAAATCCCATTAAGATAACGCGCGATTTCGAACGCATCCAGGCACGTTTTCGTTCAATGCCGCCGGCAAAGACGATGGCACAGCTCGAAAAAGAGGCTGAGCGGGGCCAGGGTCAAAATAATCCCACCGCCGGCGGGCGTTATTCAAACAGCGTTCAATATCCGTCGAGCCGCGTTCGCACCTACACGGGTTCGAGCTGGCTGCGTGTGAACGTGCCGTCGAACTGGCGTGAATTTTCGAGTCAGGACGATGTTCAGTTTGCTCCTGAGGGGGCGTATGGCGATCAGGGCATTACGCGCGGAGCGATGTTTGGTGTAATGAGTTCACAAACCGGTGACATCGGCCGTGACTCTGAGGCGTTGGTCAACGGACTCCTTCAGGGTAATTCGTACCTGCGTCAGCAAACCGGCTGGTCGCAAGTCTATGTCGCCGGACGACAGGGCTACTCGACACAGCTCGCCGGCCGCTCGCCGCTCACCAACCAGACCGAGATCGTCACGATCTACACGACTAACTTGCGAAACGGCGGTATCTTTTACGTCGCAACGGTCGCCCCGCAGAGCGAATCGAACAGCTATTCGTATGCTTTCCGGAATATGCTCAACTCGATTCGGTTGAACGATTAATTGACGTTAATGCTTAGTACAAAAGGCAGGGTGATATCATCCTGCCTTTTTTAGGCGTCCGTGACCTCTTTGTCGACTCTGATGGTCGTCATCAGAAGGATCGCGAGTACCGAGACACAGGCACTCGCCAGAAACGCAGTCGTCGCCCCGAATCTGTCCCAGAGAAGCCCAAAAAGCAGCGAGGCGGGAAACACCGTAATGCCATAAGCCAGGTTGTATAACCCATACGCGGTGCCGCGTTTGTTCTCCGGCACCATGTCTGCGACAAAGGCTTTTTCGACGCCCTCGGTCAGGCCAAAATACACCCCGTAGATGATAAACAGTGCCCACGCTTGCCACGCCGAATCGACGAAGGCAAACCCTGCGTAGACAAACCCGTACACCAGCCAACCGGCGATGATGACCTGTTTGCGGCCAAGCCGGTCCGACAGGTCGCCGCCGATCAGCGAACTGACGACCTTGCTCACATGCAGCGTCATCCACAGCAGTGGCAGCAGGACCGGCGAGATACCGGCATCGGCCGCACGCAGCAGCAAAAATGCATCGGTCGAATTAGAGAGCGTGAAAAGTGCGATGACCCACAGAAAGCGTTTGAAATTACCGTCAAACCCCTTGAGCGAAAGCGTGGGGGGATCGACCGCCGCGTGGGGCTTTGGATCTTCGCGGACTAGGAACGCGATGACCAGCAAGCCGAGAACGACTGGAACCGACGCAAACAAAAATACCTGTTGGTATTCGCGGATCGTTGGATTACTGGTATCAACCGCAAAATACGCGAGCAGCATGAAACCGACGACTGGGCCGAAAACCGCCCCAAGATGGTCCGCCGCACGGTTAAATCCAAATGCAAAACCACGCTGATTTTTGGGCACACTCTCGGAGATCAGCGCGTCACGCGGTGCCCCGCGAATGCCTTTGCCGACGCGGTCGGTCATCCGCACGACCAGCACCTGCGGCCAGCTACTGGCAAACGCTAGAAACGGGCGTGTGATAGCGGCAAGCGAATAGCCAAGGAATACGGGCAGTTTGCGGGTGCCAAAACGGTCGGAGAGATAGCCGGAAAAGAGTTTTAAAATGCTGGCGATCGATTCGGCAAAGCCTTCGATCAGGCCGATCGCAAATGGCGACGCTCCCAGGCTGAGAGCGAGAAACGCGGGCAGTAGCGGATAGACGATATCACTCGAAACATCGTTCAAAAACGCGACAAAGCTCAACGCGACGACATTTCGCGGGAGCTTACGGTAACGGCTCAATCGGCCTGTCTTGATTTCAGGTTCGATGGGCGTCATAAAACGGCGTTATCGACGCGTCGGCGAAATTCTTGGCGGTCCGGGACGGGGACGCTCCGTGCTTGAGCCAAGATATAGAGCGGCGATGCCGCCGACAATTGCTATCAATAAAATGACTCCGACGATAGCCATTCGAAAAGCCATTTTTAACGTTTTCTTGAGCAGTAAGAAGGCAGTTATGGCAACGGCGATACAAATAAGGACGAAAACGACCGCCGCAAATGCCCCGAGTACAGGCCCGCTCGGTGCGGCGTCAAAAAATAAAAGATAGTTGGTCATTTTCTCTCCTGTTGGGCCCTTTCGATGGCGTCAAGATCCTCGTCCGTCAGACTGGACGTTTCGCTTGGCAGATTGTACTCCTCGTCCGCCCACGCACCAAAATCGAGCAGCTTGCACCGCTCGGAGCAAAACGGCCGAAATTCGTTACCGGTAAATTCTGTCTCTTTGCCGCAATTGGGGCATTTTACAATAGGCATAACGCGCGTCGAAGGAAAGATTAGCATACGGCGAAAGTAGCGAACAATCCATGCGAAAAAAACGTATTTTTGTATGAGATTTTGTGGTAAAAAAGGATTGTTATGAACGATTACAAAGCAACGTTTGACCGATGGACAAAAAAGGCGACCGATAAGCTCGAAGAGATCGATTCGCAGCTTGGCCTAAAAGATAAGATCGAAGGCGGAGCCCGCGTCGTTGTCGATGCCGCCAAAACCGGTGCCGAATACGTTAAGACCGAGGCCGAGAAAACCGAGCTTGGAAAAAAGGCTGTCGATCTGACGGAATCGGCGATCGATACTGCAAGCGGAGCGGCGAAATCTGCTTGGAACGCCAGCGAACCCGTACGTGACGTAGCCGTCGATGCCGGAAAAAAAACTGGCGGCGCGGTCGTTGATACGGCTGAAAAGGCCGGTGATTTTTTTGTTGACGCCAGCGACACCGTCGGCACGAACGCAAAACGCGTTGCTAAGGTGGTCGGATTTGGTTCGAGCCTGACCTCGACACTAGATTCCGGGTTAAAGTCCGCCAAAAAAGCCGCCGATTGGGCTGCCGCAGACCCGATGCGTGCCGCCACAACCGGAGCGTCGATGGCTGTCGGCGCCGGGCTCGGGATCATTTTTACGGGCATCAGTTCGCATTGGCTACTTAACAGCGCGATCCCAACGTGGTCGGTCAAAAAGCTCGCCGAGCAGTTTGACGGCTATCTCAAACGCCGCGAGGATATGATCGTCAAAGGCCAGCTTTCTGACGCCGACGCCGAACGCGTCAATTTTGAACGCGACATCGCCACCCGCATAGGAGCCCCGTTGCTCGGAGCATTTTCATTTGCGTCCGGTGCGGTGATGATGACAAATGTCCTTAATCCGGCGGCGGTCACAGGTTTCCCCATCGGCTCGATCATCGGCGGCAACCCTCTACTCGAAGGCGTCTGGTTCTTTGGCAACGGAATGGTCTGCTTTAAGACAAGCTACGATTTCTTTATGATCGCCCTCGAAGGCCAAGAGGATGTGGAGAAGATGGTGAAAGAGATAAAAGGGCTACTGCCGCAGGCTATCTAACTTGGTAATGGAAAGCTAAATTGAAACTGGCTGCATTGCTCAGGCCGACGCAGTCTCAGCAGGATAAAGCTTTTCAAACTCCGTATCGCCGTGGAGTATCGAGAGGTCAGGATCATTGCGTGTCCAAGTGGCGTTGCGATAGCCCGCATCCCAAGCCTTTTTCAAGGCGCCCATAGCGTCCTTTGCGTTGTTCATCGTGCAAAAGACACACGCGAGGTTGTAGAGGATCATCGTATCATCGGGTCGCAGGACCATCGCCATATCCGCTTCGCGTTTTGCCTCGTCGAATCGGCCTTGCGCCGCATAGGAATTGGCGAGAAGTACCCGGGCGCGGGCGTCTTCAGGCACCGTCTTCAAATGCTCCTCATAAATGGCTATCAAGCGATGAGTGAAATTGTTCAGCGCATCGGTTTTTCCCAGAGCGCCGAGAGCATTCTTGATCGGAATGGTCGTGTTGTAATTCTCGCCCGCATGCGCCAGGGCCTGCTCCATAATGTCAACGATCTCCTGATATCGACCAGCCTCGAAAAGGGCGCGTCCCAGCAGGTAATAGCCGCCATCCAGGCCGGGATCCCTTTCAAGCACCGTCCGGACCTTTGCCACGGCCTCATCGTACCGCCCCTTGGCAAAATCCACCCACGCCTCGGCGAGCCGTATCTCCGGAGCGTCGTTGCCGTTGGCGCTCGCTTTCTGTGTAGCGGCAATCGCCCGGTCGATCCACTGCTGCTGGCGCTCAAAATGGTAATAGTACTGGGCGCAGACATTCGCAAGCCCCGCATGAGCGAGCGCAAAATCGGGATCGAGCGCCACCGCGTTCTCGTACATTTGCAAGGCGAACTGCAGATCCTGTCGTGCAACGCGGCGGGCGTAATTTCTGCCTCGAAGGTAAAGGTCATACGCCTGGAGATTCTCGGTCGGCTTTGCGGCGAGAGCTTGCTGTTCCTGTGGCGAGAGCGTGATTCGAAGCGCGGCAGCGATCTTTGACGCGATCTCGTCCTGCACCGCAAAGACATCTTCCATTTCGCGGTCGTACCGCTCCGACCACAAGGGAAAATCCGTCGATGCATCGATCAGCTGCGCATTGATCCTAAGCCGATTACCGGCACGGCGCAGGCTCCCGACAAGCACATACGAAGCTCCGATCTCGCGTCCGATCTGACTTGGGGTGACGAGTTTGTCGCGATAGGCCAACACGTTGGCTCGCGAAAAGGTCTTCAGCCGCCGTATTTTTGACAGTTCTGTCGTGATGTCCTCGGTAATTCCGTCGCGGAGGTACTCATCCTCTTTTATGCCGCTCAGGTTCTCGAAATAGAGAACGGCGATAGAATGCTCGTGAACCGCCTGCGGAGACCGTGTGCTGTGGATCGCGCTAGTCTCGCCAGAGTGACGGCCCGAATCGAGGTCACGTTTCAACCGTTTCAGGGCCGTCTTAAGTTCAGTTGCGGTCTGAAACCTCAGATCGCGATCCTTTTCGAGTGCCTGCGCGATTATCCGGTCAAGCTCCGCTGGCAGCGACGGGTTGATCTCAATAAGCGAGGCAGGATCGCGATTGAGTATTGAATCGAAAACCACCGCCGACGTGTCACCTTGAAATGGCACCGTTCCGGTCGCCATCTGGTAAAGAACGGTACCAAAGGAAAACAAGTCTGTTCGCGCGTCGGTGACCTCGCCGCGGGCCTGCTCGGGCGACATATACGCGATAGTCCCCATGGTCGCCCCGGCCGAGGTCAGGTCATCCGCAATTGCTGTCGGTATGTTCGACGCGGCATCAGGTTTTTGCTGTTCGATCTTGGCGAGGCCGAAGTCCAATATCTTTGCCTGTCCGCGTGATGTGACAAAAATGTTCGCAGGCTTCAGGTCGCGATGGATGATACCCTTCGAATGCGCGGATTCCAGCGCGTCCGCGATCTGAACTCCTAGTCGGAGAAGCGAATCGATGTCAATTGGACTGCGGCGAATACGGTCGCCAAGTGCCTCGCCGTCGAGCAGTTCCATTACAATGAAATGCTGATCCTCGTATTGTTCGATCCCGTGAATGGTGCAGATGTTTGGATGATTGAGCGAGGACGCGGCCCGAGCCTCCCGTTGAAAACGCTGCAAGAGGTTTTCGTCGCCGGCCATCGCCGGGGTAAGGAATTTTAGCGCAACTTGGCGTCCCAGATTGGTATCTTCGGCTTCGTAGACAACACCCATCCCGCCCTCGCCGAGTTGTGCGGTGATGTGATAATGCGAAATGGTCTTGCCAATCATCAAAAGGCCTCCGGGCTCATTAAGGTTGAACTATGGGTGAGCGACAATGGTAGTATAGCCACATAATAGCGTCAAGCAACGTCAGCGTTGTCAAAAACTTGCAACGGTTTTCCTAAACTGTCGTAAGAACTTGATGACCAGACTTTTATCATCACATAGCCGTAGAGAGCGACTTATGTCTGAAAACCAGATCAGTCCAATTTCATTACCCGAACGCCTTGAGATCATCGATGTGCTGCGCGGGTTGGCGATCTGCGGCATTTTGATCGGCAATATGCAGTGGTTTTCGGGTTACGGGATGATGCCGCCTGTTTTGGCAGCCCAAACGCCCGTTATCGATCAGCTCACCCATTTTCTGGTCCATTTTTTTATTGAGGGCAAATTTTACTCGATCTTTTCGTTTTTGTTTGGATTCGGTTTTGCCTTGCAGATCGCACGGGCTGCGGAAAGGGGTGACACGCGAGCGACACTTTTCAAACGGCGCCTGTTCTGGCTGCTGGTCATCGGACTGATGCACGCCTATTTGCTGTGGGCCGGCGATATTTTGAGCATTTATGCCCTGATGGGCTTTGTGCTGATCTTGTTTCGCAAGAAAACGGACGACTCGCTGCTCAAGTGGGCTTTCGCGTTGGTGACAATCCCGATCGTAACCTACATTTTGCTCTATATTGCGTTTGTCTCTTTTGCTCCGCCCGACGTAATCGCAACGATGGATGCGGGGCAGATGGAATTTTGGACCGAATCGGTTCGTAAGGCGTCTACGGGCAGCTATTTTCAAATTCTTACCGATTTTAATCTGCAATATATCGTGGGCAGATACGCGGGATTGATCTTTCAAATGCGGCTGCCAAAGATACTTGCGATGTTCCTGCTCGGTTTTTACGCATACCGGCAAGGATTTTTTCATGATCTGCCGGGTCACGGAACGTTCATTCGCAAGGTATTAATATACGGACTTGTTTTGGGCATTGTCGGCAACGCTACGTTTTCAGCGTTGGCGGGTAACGAGGCTCCTTTCCCGCCTTCGCTTGCAGGTGTTGGAGGCGTCATAGCCTATGCCTTTGGCGTACCGGCACTGGCTCTCGGAATTATTGCTCTAGTCGCGACGTTGTGGCAAAAAAACGCATGGCAGCGAATGCTCTCGTTTCTGGCCCCGGTTGGACGAATGGCTCTCACCAACTATCTGCTGCAAACGGTGATCTGCGTCATTATTTTTTACGGTTACGGCTTTGGGCTGTTTGGACAAATCGGGGCGCTTACGGCGACGCTCATCGCGTTTGGCATCTTTCTGTTGCAGATCGCGATCAGCACCCTCTGGCTCAAATATTTTGCCTACGGCCCTATGGAATGGATCTGGCGACAGCTCACATACCGAAAGCGGCTAAGTTTGCGGATTGGGGCTTAACTTAGTTGATCTGGATCGGAAAAGGTACAAAACATAGCACAAATATGACGAGAGTAAGGAAAGCCACGGCCTTCCTTTTTGTGTCAAGCGGGGTTTGGTCCAGCGGACTCGGATGCGGAACACGCATCATCACGGCTAAGATTATTGCAATAAGAAATCCGCTCGGGCTGCCGAAAAAATACATACCCGCGACCGACAGCGTCGCCATTATGGCGAATGCGATCCGTCCAGTCCAGTAATGTACCTTTTCACCGAACACGGCATAGATCGCGTGCCCGCCGTCGAGTTGGCCTGATGGAATTAGGTTCAATGCAGTGACAAGCAGTCCCACCCAGCCGGCAAAATAAAACGCATTACCGACGCTCACAGCGGGGTCGTGGCCGAGAGCAAAGCCGAGCAGCCGCATAAAGAGCGGATCAGCGAAAACGAGCCCGCTCGGGCTCGCAAGCTGTTCGGAGGTTGCGGGTTCCATTGTCCAAATGCCGAGGAACGCGACCGGTATCAACGCAATAAATCCCGCTATCGGCCCCGCGACGCCGATGTCAAAGACCGCTTTTCGCGATGGCATTGGCGAGAGTATTTTGATAAACGCCCCGAACGTTCCCGCGGGTCCGATCATTGGCGGCGTCGGGATAAAAAACGGCAGCGTCGCATCGACTTTGTAAATGCGGCACGCAATGTAATGGCCCATCTCGTGGCAGATCAGGATAAATAGCAGCGAGCACGAAAAGCTCAATCCATACGTCAACGTTTCCCTATCAGTAAACATCTCTTGGATCGAGTCGACCAGAAAGACCGCGTACCGCGTCGGCAGCGTAAATATAAACTGCATTACCTCGTTCAGCGTCTGCGGGTCGTCGGCGGGTACGGATGAATTTGGTCCAAACGGAAACAGGGTCCCTGCGATCGTTGCCGTGCAAAATGTCAGGGCAAGCAGCGCCAGATGCTTTGCGTAGGCAAGCGCGGTCGGCCGGGGCGGGTCGATAAAATATTCGGGAGATATCTGGTCTGGCTCGGTCATGTAATAAAAAAGATCGCAGTCCGCGCTATGGTACTGTACGAGCACCTTGCGGTCTACGATCAGTGATCTAAAGGGTCAGCCCGGGGGATTTAGACAGCTTTTGCTGACAGCTCTTTACCGGGTTTGAATCTGATTGTCTTGCCGGCCGGGATCGGCACCTCTTCGCCGGTTCGCGGATTGCGGCCAACGCCGCGTTTTCGTGCCTTTACCACAAACACGCCAAACCCGCGCAGCTCAATACGCTTGCCCTGAGCAAGTGCATCTTTCATAGCCTCAAACAGCGAATCGACCACCTGCTCTGCCTTTTGCTTGGGCACGCCGGTCCGGTCAGCAACCATATTTACAATGTCTAGTTTGATCATTTATTTCCTCCAACGGCCATTAAAACCACAGAGCGAGAAAACCTAAACTAAAACGCCCCTGAATCATAATCCTCTAAGTCCGCCTATGTCAAGATTTTGCGGTGAATTTTGTGGGGCGGCCATCGCGTCTCGTTATTTACTTCGTCAGCCTCAATGAAAGTGATAAAATCATGTCAAGTTTTATAAGGAGCAAGGGGAAAATATGCGTTGGAGAGATCAGAGGCAAAGTGACAATGTAGAGGACCGGCGCGGTGGACGCGGGTTGGCGGTCGGCGGCGGCGGCATCGGCGTTGTCATACTCGCACTTGCGATCTATCTCTGCGGCGGCGACCCGAGCCAGTTGCTGCAAAACGCGCCGACCGGTGGCGAGGTGCCCCAGCCGGGTACAGCCGCGAATAAAGTTGTGTCGCAGGATGAGAACCGCCAGTTTGCCGGTGCGATCATGGGTAATCTTGAGGACGCCTGGAAACAGATCCTGCCCGCACAGTCGCGTGTCCAGTTCAAAGCTCCAAAGCTCGTGCTATTTACCAATCAGATCTCGTCCGCCTGCGGATACGGGACAGCGGCGAGCGGTCCTTTCTATTGCCCCGGTGACTCTAAGCTTTATCTCGATTTTGCTTTTTTTGACGAGCTGCGGCGGGAATTTAAGGCTCCGGGTGATTTTGCCCAAGCATACGTCATCGCCCACGAATACGGCCATCACATCCAAAATCTCACAGGCATTATGAGCAAGGTCCAGAGTGCGGGCGAGAACAAACGGCTGTCCGTCGCTCTCGAATTACAAGCCGATTGTTACGCCGGAGTGTGGGCAAATTTTGCTCAAAAACAGGGCCGCCTCGAACCCGGCGACACCGACGAAGCGATACGTGCGGCGGCGGCGGTCGGCGACGACATGATCCAAAAACGAACGCAGGGCCACGTTATCCCCGATTCGTTTACGCACGGGTCGGCACAGCAGCGGATGCAGTATTTTGCAACAGGATTTAAGTCCGGCGATATGCGGCAATGCCAGACGTTTCGGTAATTAAGGCGAGTAAGTCTTGCCGTAGATCTCTTGATAAACCCAGCCCAAAAACCGCGCCTCGGCGGTGCATAGCACTTCGAGCCAGCAGCTTGAGAGATATAACCGCTTTTCGGTATTGGTCGTTAGCAGTTCGGATTTGGCGAGAGACGAAGCTTCCATCTCCGCGGTCAGATTAAAGCTGTGTTCGAGCTCGGTCTTGGTTTCGCGGGCACGGCCGAGGGCTTCGAGTACATCGGTTATCCAGTCTTTTAACAGCGGCTCGGTGTTGTTTTCCCCAAGAGCCTGTATCGCGCCGACGGCAAATCTCGCTTCGGCGTTGTCAAACGGATATATACCGACGCCGTTGGCCTCGTCGTCACGCTGTTTCCACTGAAACAGCTCGTCCGTATTCACATGACGCATCCGTGCTGTACGTTCGTCGTACATCAAAAACCACTCGAGCAGGTCGGCGAGCGACCCGATGTCGGGCTGTCCGGTATCGGCGATCTTTAATTTCGGCGGCTCAGTTGCCTGTTGTTTTGCTTCGGCCATAATAGATATTTCAGCATCAAGTGCGGCGAAAAACCAATCCATTTTTTTAATTATCTAAGCCGATAGATATAATCATCAATACCGTGAGCGAACAAACACTAGACAGCACATACGAAGCCGAGAACATCGCCGAGCAAGCCGAGCGCGATCTGGGCTTTGGCGCGGTCGTCTCGGGGCAGAGCCGTCAGCGTTTGCTAAATGCCGATGGTACGTTTAACGTCCAACGCACGGGCCTGCCGCTGCTCTCGTCGCTCAATCTTTTTCACACGCTGCTCTCGATGCGATGGACGACGTTCCTGCTGCTCGTTCTAGCGCTTTATTTCGTGAGCAACATCGCGTTTGGCGCGGTCTATGCGACATTTGGCCCTGAGGCACTGGTCGATACTTCGTCAACGCCGATGGCAAATATGTTTGTCCGCGGATTTTTCTTTAGCGTGCAGACGTTTGCGACGATCGGTTACGGCACGATCCATCCGGTCGGCTTTGTGCCAAATCTGCTCGTCACGATCGAATCGTATTACATCCTGCTCGCCAACGCGCTCATCACAGGGCTCGTTTTTGCACGGTTTGCACGCCCTACCGCAAAGATCATTTTCAGCGACATCGCCGTCATCGCACCGTATCGGGATATCGAGGGGCTGATGTTTCGCCTCGTCAACGGCCGCAGCAGCCAGTTGCTCGAGGTCAATATCAAGGTGATGTTTGCCCGGTTCGTTAATGAGAACGGACGCAGCGTCCGCCGGTTTGACTTTCTCGATCTCGAACGCAAAAACGTCGCGTTTCTGCCGCTCGCCCTGACCGTCGTCCACCCGATCACCAAAGATTCGCCGATGTACGGCCTCACCCAGGCCGACCTCAACGCGACCGACGCCGAGCTGCTCATCCTCATCTCAGCCACCGACGAGACCTTTGCCCAGATCGTCCACACCCGCTCGTCCTACAAACCGCACGAAATACTCTGCGGCCGCAAATTTGTCAGCATCTACAACGAAGTCGAAGACGGCGAACCGATCTCGATTGACATACGCAAACTTTCAAAGGTGGAGAGGGCGGTGAAACAAATAGCTGATAACTGAGAGTTGATAACTGATAGGTGAGAACGAAGAACCAAGATGTTTACGGGTTTAATTGAAGAATTAGGAGCTATCCGATCTATCGAGCACGTAGGCGACGGAGTGAAGATCGTTGTCTCGGCTTCGCTGGTTACGTCCGACATCGCAAACGGCGATTCGATCGCTGTCAATGGTGTTTGTCTGACGGCACTCGATGTTTCGGCGAACTCGTTCGCGGCGGATGTCTCGCCGGAAACGCTCGACCGCACGACGCTCGGACACCTTGCCGTTGGCTCGCCCGTCAACCTCGAACGTGCCGTTACGCCTGCGACACGCCTCGGGGGGCATATTGTTCAGGGGCATGTCGATGGACGCGGGACTCTCATCTCGGCAACAGCGTCGGGCGATTTCTGGACGGTGCGGATCGGTTTCCCGCCGGAGCTTGCACAGTACTTCGTCCACAAAGGCTCAGTCTGCGTCGAAGGCATCTCACTCACCATCGCCGCCCTTGCCTCGGATAATTTCGACATCGCCGTGATCCCAAAAACCTGGGAAATGACAAACCTCTCTTCATTATCCCGCGGTCACTCCGTCAACCTCGAAGCCGACGTGATTGCCAAATACGTCGAGCGGATGATGCAACTACGGGATTGAATCCGGGTCAGAACCGGGAGCGGTAGCGGCTGGGTTTTTGATACTATTCATTTTTATGGACGATAAATACCAGATCAGCAAACCCAAAAAGCCGCAAAACCGAACCGAGGAATTGCAGCTTCAGATCGAAGACCTCGTTAAGCTCCGCGACAAGTCAAATAACCTCGCCGAAAAACAAAAACTCAACGCCGAGATCACCAAGCTATTTGCCCAATACGAGCGGTCAAAGATATAAGCGGTAACGGCTAGATCACCTCCGCGTTCTTCGGGCTACGCCCGTCGATGTGCGGAAAAGCTACGCTTTTCCTTATAATATTAAAATCACTGCGGCTTCGCCGCTGCATCTTGTAGCCATGAGAATATCGCGGGACAACCCTTGCTATTTTCTGACCTCGGTCACCAAAGACCGCCTGCCTATTTTCCGAACCGAAAAGATCAAGCAAATTCTATGCGACGCTCTCACCGAGGCGTGCCGCTCCGGGGGCATTAGGATATTTGCCTATGCGATCATGCCGGACCACTCGCATCTGATCGCCGACAGCGCCAGGAGCATTGCGGATGTTTTGCGGTTTACCAATGGAATCGCGGCAAAGCGGGTGCTCGACTATTTGAAAGAAAATAATTACGAAAGCTCTTTGGCAAAGCTGCGCGAACAGCATAAGGGGCGAAATCACAAATACTCTATGTGGCAGCATCACCCGAACGCCTTTGCGATAATTGGTGAAGACACCATGATGCAGAAAGTAAATTATGTTCACCAAAATCCTGTTGCGGATGGTTTGGTCGAGCGTGCGGAGGACTATCGGTTTTCAAGTGCGAGGCTTTGGAAGGGTGTGGAGTTAGTTGATGAGCCCTTTCTTACTCATCACAAGTCGATCGACTGGAGAACGGCGGCGTAGCCGGGAAGGTTTTTTAGCCTGCCGGAAAAGCATAGCTTTTCCGAACATCGAGCGGCATAGCCGCAAGAGTTTGGGCGAGCAAATGGTGCGACAAATTTTTCCGCACATCGAGCAGCAAAGCCGCCGGGTAATGATCTTCTTACTTCTGCCTCCTCTTCCTATGCGGCCGAGGGGTCGAGTTTACGGTTTCCCGCAGTTTTAGCATCAAAATGCCCGCGGCATTTACTTCGGGGCGGACAAATTCTTGTGTCTGTTTTGGGCGTAAGCCGTAGTGGCCGCAAAAATTTCCGGCGCCTATTTCCCAGCCTGCGCGGCCTTTACGGAGCAGCGGAAAGTGGGCGGGGAGCCGGGCGTTGGCAGGTTCGATTGCGATCATGTCTTCTTCTCGGCTGTAATACAGAGCGACGGCGTCGGGTTTGCCGAGAATGCGATAGATGTTTTGATTTAGGTAAATGACCCCGTCGGGGCGGAGCGTAACATGGACGCGTTTTTGTTTTGCGAGTGCGGGTCCGGCGGTAAATTTTTCAAAATGTCGTTCGAGTGTCATCTGTGTTCCGTGGAGTTTTTGTATTTATGTATCATAGATAGCACAAGATTGCACAGATGTCAAGCCCCCATGCTCATCTTCCTTTGCGTACTTGGTGGCTTTGCGTGGTAAAAAGCTAGTTTCCCGCAAAGACGCTAAGGCCGCAAAGGGAACGCAAAGTCGATCGATCTGCGGCATCGCAACGTCACCGATATCAGCCCGATTTCACCGAATTAGCCGATGGACCCAACCGGATCGCCTTTTGGAGGATATCGCGTTTTGCTGGTAACGGCGCTTTTTCTGGTTTGGGGCTCGGTTTTTGTGGTACGAGCAGTCGAAGATCTAAGTGTTTTGCTTATCGGCCCGTGTAGCGGGTTTCGGCAAATCGCCATACGGCGCAAGCCCGTGGGTAGGTTTCGACAATAGACGCAAAAAAGCCCGCGTAGTGGGCGACAGGGTAAATGTCTCGAGATGCCGACTGTTAGATCGATCTCACTGAGGTCCCATTCACTGTCGCCCGCTACGCAGGCTTTAAATATGTTTGCTATTATTCCACGGGTTTACACCCGTGGCTTTATGCTTGCCGCCCGCTACGCAGGCTCTCAAATACTTCTATAAATCGCAATGAAGTGCAGCGAGACGCCAAATGCCCCAAGAACGGCCACACAAGTCCCGAATGTAAATATCGAGATCCGCGTATAGTTCACCGGTTTGGTACCGAGACGTTTTAGGAGGTTCCCGATCCTACCGCTTAAGAGCATGAGCAGGCCGCCAACGAGCAGATAGGCCGTGACGATCATAAAACTCGTTTCAACGTTTCTCATAAGTGATCCTTACTATTTCGCTCCGCCGGAGAGTTTTCCGATGAGCGAGAAGAGCGGCAGGTACATCGAGATGACGATCGAACCGATGGTCACACCGAGAAATGCGATAAGTACGGGCTCCATTAATCCGAGCAGATCGGCGATGGCGGTATCCACTTCTTCTTCGTAAAAATCGGCGATCTTGCCGAGCATCGCATCGAGGGCACCGGTCTGTTCACCTACGCCGATCATCTGGCCGACCATGTGGGGGAAGACGTTAGTGGCCTTGAGCGGATCGACAAAATTCTCACCGCGTTCGACACCGGCACGGACCTTGAGGATGGCGTCTTCGATGATGACGTTACCGGCGGTCTTGGCCGTGATGTCGAGTGATTGCAGGATGGGCACACCCGACGAAAGCAGGGTCGACAGAATGCGTGAAAAACGCGCGACGGCCACCTTGCGCAGGATGCTACCAAAAATGGGGGCCTTTAGGAGGAGGGCATCGATCTGCCATTTTCCTTTTGGCGTGGCGTAATAAAACTTAATTGCGACACCGCTTCCGATCAGGATGATGAGCGTTGCGAGGCCGCCCCAACCGGCGATAAAGCCACTTATCCCCATGACGATCCGCGTCGGCAGCGGCAGGGCCTCACCCGGGCCCAACAGGCCGAGAAAGATCTGTTGAAACTGCGGGATGACCACGATCATGATGACCGCGATGGCTCCGATCGCGACCGTAATAACTGCGGCAGGATAGATCGATGCCGAGACGATGCTGCGTTTGAGTTTGACGACCTTTTCGATCAACGTCGCGAGACGCTGGAGGATCAGATCGAGCACACCGCCCGTTTCACCGGCCTCGACCATGTGTGTATAGAGGTTGTCGAAAACTTTCGGGTGCTTTTCGAGAGCGGAAAACAGCGTCGAACCTTCTTCGACGCTCTGACGCACCTGGCGGAGGACATCTTTGAAATAAACGTTTTGCTGCTGTTCGCCGAGGATGTCGATACACTGTACTAACGGCAGGCCGGCATCGATCATCACGGAAAACTGACGTGTGAAGACAGCCAATTCCTTAGCACCCACCTTTTTACGGCGGCCAAGTTTTGGAATGGCTATCTCTCGGCCTTTTTCCTTGGCCTGCGTCATGACGATCTGCTCACGGCGGAGCAAGGCACGCAGCTCGTCCTGGCTTGCGGCTTCTTTTTCGCCCGCGACGAGCTCGTTCAAACGATTTCTTCCCTTAAATGCGTATGTTGGCATGATTTACTCCAATAAATATTCTTAACGTGGGCGTTCGCCGATGTTGCGGGACTGGCTGTACGGGCTGCCGTTCGCTGGCGGACGTGTCGCCGAGCGGGCATTGCCGGCGTAAGCGTCGTTAAGTCCCGAACCGCGGTCGATCAATTCTTTTAGCTCGTCGGCGTTGGACGAACGCTGCATCGCTGCTTCGAGCGAGATCTGCTTTTTGTGATAAAGCGTCGCCAAGCTCTGGTTGAACGTCTGCATACCAAATTTGTCCTGTCCGGTCTGCATCATCGAGTAGATCTGGTGGATCTTGTCCTCGCGGATCAGGTTGCGGATAGCGGCATTTGGCACGAGTATCTCAAGAGCCATGACGCGGCCGTCGCCCGTTGCTTTTGGCACAAGGGCTTGGCACATGATGCCTTCGAGCACCAGCGATAGCTGCGTGCGGACCTGCGACTGCTGACCGGCCGGAAATACGTCGATGATACGGTTGATCGTCGAATACGCCGAGTTTGTATGCAGCGTTGCAAAGGTAAGATGGCCCGTCTCAGCGATGCGCAGGGCCATTTCTATGGTTTCTAGATCGCGCATCTCGCCGACTAGGACTACGTCAGGATCTTGCCGAAGTGCGGTTCTGAGGGCGGCACTGAACGAATGTGTATCAGCGGCGACCTCACGTTGATTTATAACACAATTCTTATGGTTGTGGAGAAATTCGATCGGGTCCTCGATCGTCATAATGTGTTCATGACGCTCGACATTTATCTTATCCACCATCGACGCGAGCGTCGTCGATTTACCCGAACCGGTCGGGCCGGTCACGAGGATCAGGCCGCGCGGTTTCTTACACATATCCGAAACTACCGAGGGCAAACCGAGAGCTTCGAAAGTTTTGATCTCGTACGGGATGGCACGAAACACAGCACCGACCGCACCTTTCTGGTTAAAGATGTTGGCACGAAAACGCGACATTCCCTTTAGGCCGAACGAAAAGTCGAGCTCGAGGTTTTCCTCAAATCGATGCTTTTGCGCATCTGTCAAAACGGAATAAGCGAGCCGCTTGGTGTCGGACGGCGTCAGCACAGGGAACCCGGAAAGCGGGGCCAGGTGCCCGTGTACGCGAACTTGCGGGGCGGAGTTTGTCGAAAGATGAAGGTCGGACCCGCCCTGATCTGTCATTTTTTTGAGCAGATCAGGAAGCGTGATCGACGATTCTACAGATGTTTGATTTTCGTAGCTCATAATTTTAGCGGGAGCAGGTAGGGTTAGTCTTTTAGGGCCGCCCGCTGTGTGCCGCGAACGCGGGTTTTGAGCGAGTTGATTACCTTTTCCGATTCCTCCGCGAGGCGTTCGGCTTCCTGGACAGGGGAGTTGGTAGCGACGGAGTAGATCTTGCCGTCAACTTCGGTGAAATAGAACATACGCGATTGCACCGCGCCGTTCTTAGCCTGTGACTGAGCGACGACGACGTACACGGGCTGTCCGTCGATCTCTTTTTGGTAATCGTTGACGACCCAGCCGTTTTCGCGGATCATCTTGTCGATCACGTCGCGGCGAAGAGAGGTGGTTGCGACGCCGCCGACAGATTTGCTGCGGTTGTAGTCGCCGGGTTGATCCTGTGCCGGCCCGAGGACCGCGATCGACGCCGAACCGACTTGATCGCCGGCCGAATTATCGACGCGGAATTTGAGCTCCGCCGGTGACGAAGCGGCTCGGCTCCATCCGTTTGGTGCAGTGTCGCCTGATGGCAAAACTGCCCGTGCCGTATCAGCTTTCTGACGTTTTGCGACCGTCGGCTTGGTGACTTTCTCGCCGTTATTACGTTCAGCAGCACGAGCACGTGCGAGACGAAGCTGGCGCAGACGGAGAGCACGTTTGCGGGCCTGCATGGCCTTTTTACGCTTCATGCGGGCGCGGTATTGACGCCACCAGCCCTTGGAATATTTTTTATATTTCTTGGCGTGCTTACGCTTTTTCTTTTTATTGCGGGGACCAGCTTCTGAGCTATCCGTCGCAAGCGGTATGATCGTCGCTCCGCCGATAAGAAGTGCCAATGATAATGCTATTGCCCTGACTAACATATTTCCTCCAAAAACCTAAATGACCGTTTCCTTAACAACTTCTTCGATCGTGGTGATGCCCTGGCGTATCTTGCACAAGCCCGATTCGCGTAGCGTGATCATCCCCAGATCGATCGCTGTTCTCCGTAGTTCCATTGCGCTGGCGCCAATTATGATGAGTTCGCGGAGCTCGTCAGTGATCTCCATGACCTCGTATAATCCGACACGGCCCTTAAATCCTGTCTGATTACAAACCGTGCAGCCGCGGCCTTTGTAAAGTTTCAGATCACCGGCCTCTTCGGCTGAAAAGCCGACCTCGATGAGCCCCTCGACCGGCATGCTTGTTTCTTCTTTACACTCGCTGCAGATACGTCGGATCAGCCGCTGTGCCTGAATAATGTTGACCGATGTCGCGACCAAAAACGGCTCGATACCCATGTTGACGAGACGCGAAACCGTTGACGGAGCATCATTAGTATGCAGTGTCGAGAGAACAAGGTGGCCCGTAAGCGCTGCCTTGATCGCAATTTCTGCGGTCTCAAAGTCTCGAATTTCTCCTACCAAGACGATGTTAGGATCCTGACGCAGGAACGAGCGAAGCGCAGCCGCAAAGTTCAGCCCGATCTGCTCTTTCATCTGCACCTGATTGATGCCCTGCAGGTTGAATTCGACCGGATCTTCGGCCGTCATGATGTTTGTCTCCGACGTATTCAGAGCCTGAAGTGCTGAATACAATGTGTTCGTTTTACCCGAACCTGTCGGGCCGGTGACGAGCACCATTCCATAAGGATTGGCGATGGCTCGTTTGAATTTGTCGAGGCTTTCCTGCTCAAAGCCAAGCTTGGTCATGTCGAGCATGAGTTTGTCTTTATCAAGCAAACGAAGCACGACCTTTTCGCCAAACAGCGTCGGCAGCGTCGAGACACGGAAATCGAGTTCGCGTGAGCGGTTGTCGATCTTGACCTTGATCTTGATGCGGCCATCCTGCGGCAGACGTTTCTCGGAAATGTCGAGTTTCGCCATGATCTTGAGACGCGAGATAAGCGGATCTCGGATCTTCAAAGGCGGATGCATAACGTCGTAAAGAACTCCGTCGATACGGAAACGGATGCGGAAATCTTTTTCGTATGGCTCGACGTGGATATCGGACGCTCCGCGACGAAGCGAATCGACCATCAGCACGTTAACGAGCCGGACGACCGGAGCGTCTTCGCTGGCACGAGCGAGAGCGGCAAGATCGATCTCATCCTTTTCCTCAACGATCTCGAAATCATCGGGATCGCCGCCGCCAAATTCAAATCGGTCGAGCGAAACATCGAGATCAGAGGCGGACAGTTTCTCAGCCGAATCGACTTTGAAACCGCTCAACGTCTTGGCTGCGGCACCGTTCGAGCCGTTTCGGCCGTTGACGGCACCTGCGGCCTCGGTCTCGACGGCAAAAGCGGCGTCGAAAATATCTATCTCGCTTGAGCCGTTGTAGTATTTTCCGATCGCGAACATGATCGACGTTTCGGATGCGATCACCGGCTCGACATTTAGTCCGGTCATGAACTTGATGTCGTCCATGGCAAAGACATTTGTCGGGTCGGCCATCGCCATAGTGAGCGTGGCTCCGACCTTAGAGATCGGCAGCACCGAATATTTTTGTGCGACCTCCTCAGAGATCAGTTTGATAACGTCTTTTTCGATCTGGAAGAGGTCGAGGTTGATGGACGGCACACCATATTGGCGGGACAGGACTGCGGTAACGACGTCGTCTGAGACAAAACCAAGCTTGACAAGGTTCGAGCCCAAACGGCCGCCGTGCTCACGCTGGTACTCCAGCGTCTCGCGCAGCTGCTGCGACGTGATCAGATTTTCGCGGACTAGGATTTCACCAAGTTTTGCTGACATTGTTTCTGCGGGGCCCTCTGCCTCTGAAAAAACCCGGGCAAAGGGAACTTTACTTAGAGGATGTTTCGGTCTAAATGATCGAGAGGTACTAATAGGAAAACAGTGACAAACACTGTTGACTACTAATAATACATTGTTAAACTTGTGGGTGTCAACAATTCTTTTGAATCTAAGGAAAGGAATTTTCGGTCAGAATGACCTGATGGAATGGACAAGGGCCTCGCAATGTGCGAAGCCTTTTTTTGTTCAGAATCGCGGTGTCTGACCCTATTCCTGCTATTCCTGTTTGACCCTATTCCTGTTACTTAGATGGTCGGAAGATGCAGATAAATACGGCGATCAGGACGACCAGACTTGCCGATGGTGTGAACCGTCTTTGGTTTAGGCCGCTGTGGTTGAGGGGTTTGTCGAGGAAGTGTCCGACGACGACTTCGATAAAACTTCTGAAAGATATCAGCTTAGAATTATAGTATAACGACTAACTTTCCGCTTGCCTGATTTGATTCCATATAGCGGTGAGCTTCGGCGATCTCGTCAATTGAAAAGGCACGGTCGATCTTGATCTGATTTTTGCCTCTTGCCACGCCGTCCACAAATTCCTGTAAAAGGCTGGCAGATAGATTCTTTGCTTCACCGGTGTAAACGGTTAAGCGAACCGTATGCGGAATGTCACCCATCGGTGTAAATTCGTTGAGGGTCCAGGCATTTCCCAAGATTCCCGTCATACATACGATTCCGCCCGGTGCGGCACATTTCAAGGAATCGCGCAAAGTTGCCGTTCCGACAAGTTCGAGAACACGGTCAACGCCATTTGGAAAGATCTCACGCACTTTGCGGGCGATTGACCCATCGTCAATTATGACCTCGTTAACGCCATGTTCGTTCAATGCTTCAATCTTGTTGGGATTGCGGGTTGTCGAAGCCACTTTCAAGCCCATATTTTTTGCAATAGTTGCCGCCGCCATTCCAATCGAAGAAGTGCCGCCGCGAATCAGCAGAGTTTGTCCTGATTTTACTTCCAAACCTGAAGTTAAAGAACCATAAGCGGTTTGAAACATTTCGGGAATCGCCCCGAGAGTTTTCCAGTCCAGGTCCGTTTCGAGCGGAAAAACGTTTGTCTGCGGAACACAAGTATACTCGGCATAACCACCGTCAAATTCGCGTCCCATTCCACCCATGATCGCCGCTACTTTTTGACCGTTTTGGAAATCCGTTCCGTTCGCGTCTTCGATAACGCCGACACATTCAATTCCCAAAACACGCGGAAATTTTACATTCGGTGAATGCCCCTGTCTGGTAAACATTTCCGAACGATTTAAACCAAAGGCTTTTATCCGAATCAAAACCCAACCCTCATTCGGCTTCGGAATTGGAATTTCTTCAATCTTCAAAACTTCCGGCGGCCCCGCTTCTCTCACAACGACTGCTTTCATATCTTTCTCCGCGATCAAACTGATGGACAATACCCGGTCAAGATAATTTTTTTGATATCGTCCATCATGTTCCCTCTTGACTACTTTGTATCAACGTTTGTCGTCCCAACGCACATAGATAAGCATTGTTCTAACGTGGCTTCTGCCGTAAATATCTGCGCCCGCCAATTTATCAATCCAGCGTCCTTTGATTTCCTGATAACTTTGTTCGATCAAGGGTTCGAGTATGTTATTGAAAATCAGGAACTTATTGTCTGCACCATATTTTTGAATCGTGTCCATCGCCATTTTGTTTTGGTCGGCGGAATTGTGGATTCGTTTGACGGTTTGATAAACATCCAACGCATAATTTTTGTTATCAACCACGTCTTGACGAGTTCCGAGCGAAGTCAGATGTCCCGC
>JBGTII010000103.1:0-17553 GCA_041745735.1 Pyrinomonadaceae bacterium
AAAGACGAAAAAACGGGCGAAACCCTCGAACCTATCGAGTTGGTAGTCATCGACGTGCCTGACGAATTTATCGGCGTTGTCACCGAAGCAATGGGCCGCCGCAAGGGCCAAATGACCAAGATGGTCAATAACGGCTCGGGCCGCGTGCGTTTGGAATTTGAAGTACCTTCGCGTGGTCTGATCGGTTTTCGTGGTGAGTTTTTGACGGAAACAAAGGGAACGGGATTGCTCAACACGCTCTTCCTGCGTTTCGACAAACATCAAGGCGAGATGAAGTCGCGTCAGACGGGCTCGCTCGTCTCTGATCGCATGGGCGAGACGAATACATACGCTCTCTATAACTTGCAGGAACGCGGCGTGCTCTTCGTCAAGCCGCAGGTCAAGGTGTACGAAGGCATGATCGTCGGCGAAAACGCTCGTGCCGTTGATCTTGACGTCAATCCGATCAAAGAGAAAAAGCTCTCGAACATGCGAACGACCTCCGCCGACGAAGCCATGCGCCTCGTCCCGCAGCGTGAGATGTCGCTCGAACGTGCTCTCGAATTCATCGCCGACGACGAGCTGATCGAAGTCACGCCGAAGGCTATTCGTTTGAGAAAACGTGTACTGAAAGCGAACGAGCGGCCTAAGAAATAGATTCGCATCCTCCAACGACCTGGTATCCGGGCCACGCATACGCAAAAAAGCGATATGTAGCATTTTATTCACAAATCCATTTTTGTGGACACTTTCAATGCGCCTACTCCCCCAAACCCTCTAGAATACCCTCAACCACCAAATGGAACACAAATTGCCTGATTTTTTCTAAAATGACTCAACGGTCAAGATAGTCAGTAGCTTTTTTTGATAAGTCAAATTAAAAACAGGAGCGAAGATCATGAAATATTTGTCCCGATCGTCCAGAATTTCTTCAATTTTTATTCTCATTTTTGCCGCGGCGTCAGTCTCGTTTAGTCAGGTTACGACCGCAAATCTCCTTGGCACGGTTGAGGATTCCACGGGTCGCGTCATTCCAGGCGCAACGGTAACCGCGACAAATGTCGCGACCAATCAGTCCCGTACATCGACTACGAATGACAGTGGTAATTTTGCGATCACTAATTTGCAGCCGGGACGTTACAATGTCAGCATTGAGGCTGCATCGTTCAGTAAAGCAGTGGTCAAGGACATTGAACTGAATGTAGGAGCCAACCGAACGCTGCAAATTGACCTCAAAGTTGGGCAGATCAGCGAAATTGTAGAGATCACAGCCGACGACGCTCTGATCGAGGTTTCCAGATCCGACATAGGCACAAGCATTAGCCCGAAAGAGATCGAAAACCTTCCGCTTCTTAACAGGACATTCGCAAATCTTTCCGTGATCGCTCCTGAAGCGCGTCCGGTAAGTACCTTTGATCCTACGAAAACGCGGGTCGGAACGGTTGCATTTAACGGCGGCGACGGGCGGCAGGTTAATGTCAACGTCGACGGCGGCGATAATAAAGATAATGTGGTCGGCAGCCTGCTTCAGAATTTTTCGTATGAGTCGATCCAGGAATTTCAGGTGATTCAGCACCGATGGACCGCCGAACAGGGGCGTGCAGTCGGTGGGATCGTCAATGTCATCTCCAAGAGCGGCGGCAATCAGCTTCACGGATCGTTTTTCTCGAATTTTCGTCACGACCGCATCCAGGCACGCGACTTTTTCGTCAAACAGGCCAATACGGCAAAACCAACCTTTCAAAGGCAAGAAATCGGAGGCAGCATAGGCGGGCCCATCAAGCGCGATAAGCTCTTTTATTTCTTCGCGCTGGAACGGTTTCGGGAGCGGCAGCAAGTTCCGACGTTTCAGCTGGCCGCCTCCGAACTTCAGCTGATCTCCACCGCCTTTCCGAGTATCACCCGTGACCCTATAATTCCCACGCCGTATGACGATACAATGCTAACCGGTAAGATAGACCATAAGATCAGCAACAGGCAGAGTATGTTTTACCGGTATTCATGGCAGGATAACCAATCGCCGAACGACCAGGTTGCGAACCCACACCGGACCAATCTGAGCGGCGGCAATGCGACCACAAACAAGTTACATAGCCTTTTGGTCAACCATCAGTTCAACCTTAGCCCAAATGCGCTGAATACGTTCGTTTTTCACTTCCAGGATTTTGTGAATGAAATTCTGCCGAATCCTGCAGGCGTGGGGCTTACTTTGAATTTTCCGGGCGGTATAACCATCGGTCAAAATGCAAATACGCCTCAGCAGACAAAGGAACGCAAATACCAGTTTCGAGATGACATTAGCATTGCCAAGGGCGATCACTCGATCAAGTTCGGCGTTAATTACATTCACACTGTTCTCGACGGTTACTTCTTTTTCGGAACGCAGGGCTATTCGCTGACCTTCCGCCAAACTCCAAGTACCATCGTTGCGGGTGGTGGATTTAACCGACCTGACCTGCTTCAAACGCTGCAGTTTAGTGACGGCGCCAGTTCGCATTTTCAGAAGATCGACCAGCTGGCGTTTTATGTTCAGGACGACTGGAAGGCCACTCGACGGCTCACGCTGAACCTGGGTCTTCGTTGGGACGCTAACATTGGTAACCTGCCGGCACAGGACCAGAACCGGACGATCTTGCTCCTAAAGCAGCTAAATCACCCGATGGCCCGCGCACTTACGAGTGATGACAGCAAATTGAGGCGCGAAACCCCGAGCTGGACGGAATTCCAGCCAAGGGTTGGATTCGCTTGGGATCCGTCGGGCGACGGCAAGACGGTTATCCGCGGCGGCTACGGTATGTTCTACGATCAGATATTCCAGAACTTGTCGCTGTTCTCGGCCGTTCAGTCACAGCCGTTCGTATTCCAGCCATCCGTGAATTTGGCGAGACCAGGTGGAGCGACCGGTGCTCCCGTTCCGACTGACCCGCTCCATAACGTGATCTTTACGGGCAGCACAACCGGCCTACCGGCACCGACGGCGGGATTTACATACAGTACTTTGGCGAACGGTTCAGTCGGTCGTATTAATGATCCAGACGCCGAGGAGGCGTTTATTCAGAAGTGGACTATCGGATTCCAACGGGAGTTTTCCCGTAACTGGTCTATATCCAGCGATTATGTTCACACTCTGGGCTTGCACGAGCCACGCTTTATCAACATCAATCCCAGGATACTGAAAACCTGCAGCACGGCTTACGGCGGTAACCCCGCTTCGCCGTCGTGCCCGCGGGGTGCATCGACCCGTGTGCTCGATACTGCGTTTGTGGCGGCAGGCTTGCCGGCAAACAGACTTGAACAGATCAATATGTTCTCGACCAACAATCGCTCGCTGTTTGATAGCTGGACGACGACGCTGAAGTACAGGACCTCGAAAATGATCCTTAATGCGGCGTATGTGTTGGCAAGTTCGCGGTCGTGGGGTGGTCAACCGACGGCTTCATATTCCGGCAATGGTATAGTTGTCACCCTGGACCAGCAGTTCAAACCCGAGGAGTTTGGCCCAACACGACTTGATGAGAGGCACCGTTTCGTTTTGAGTGGCGTCTTCAGCCTGGGAAGGGGCTTCCAATTGTCGCCGATCGTGCAGTATGCCACCGCACGACCATTCTCGCCCGTTGCGGGTATTGACCTCGACGGCGACGGGTTGGCGACCATCGACCGGCTCTGCCAGGGTGTCGATCCGGCCGCCGTATTCGCTCTAACGTTTCCAACTGTCAATGCTGCTGCGATACAGGCCCTGAATCCTCTCGGCTGTACACAGTCGCGAGTTAACAGCCTTCGAAACGGCTTCATCCGGGTTGGCAGTTCTGTCGAAGAACGCAGCGGCCGGTTCTTTAATGTCGATCTTCGCGCTACCAAGGTGTTTACGTTTGGAGAACGGTACAAGTTGTCCACCTATATAGACTTCTACAACCTCTTCAACACCGAGAATCTGTCGTTCATGTCGCGCATAGGCCTTACCACTCCCGCCGCGACGGGCACGGCGGGGACATTTTTGACGCCGCAAGCCTTGTTTGGACCCGGATTCGGCCCACCGGTCGGACGTCCGTTCACTGCTCAACTTGGTGCTAGGTTTACTTTCTAGAGCGGATCAAACTTTATCATTTGGGATCGCCGTTACCGGCGGTCCCTTTTTTTGACTCAATCTTTGCAGTGAAGTTATTACGATACCGAAGAGAAAGGATCCGACCGACTCGCTCACACTCGCATTTCCGCCCGAAACCAATTACCCTTGATTTCGTATCTTATACGAAACAAATGGCCGAAGAATTAGCCGACACATTTCCTGAGCCTGTTCCCGTCACAAACGAGAGCGAGGTTGAAGGAAAACCGCCAAAGAAAAAATTTGACCGCTCGATCGTCGAGGGGCCGCTGTCGCGGGCCGTCTGGAAGATCGCTTGGCCGACGATGCTGACGAATATGATCGCCGGGCTGCAGGGCATGGTTGATCATGTGCTGGTCGGCAATCTGGTCGGGTATAAAGCAAACGCCGCGATCGGCATCAGCTTTCAGATATTCCTCGTCGTTATCGTATTTATCTCGTCGTTATTTACCGGAATGAGTGTGCTGGTTGCGCGGTTTGCGGGAGCTCACGACGTCGAGAAAGTAAACCGGACTGTCTATCAGGCATTTTTGACCGCCATATTTATTGCGGTCGGCATCATGGCTCCGGTCGGATATTTTGCCGCACCTTATCTACTCGATTTTGTAAGTTCGGACGCAGGCGTTAAGGCCGAGGCTCTGCCCTTTCTCCGCATCACATTTGTCTTTAGCATCGGGCTGCTTATCTTTTTTATGACGAGCGGGGCTCTGCGTTCGGCGGGCGACGCTAAAACGCCAATGATGCTCGGCATCGCTATGACGGTGCTCAATCTTTTACTAAATATCGTATTTATCAGCGGGCTCGGGCCGATACCGGCATTTGGGACGGCCGGTGCAGCGATCGGGACGAGCATCGCGACGGGTATCGTCGGAGCTTTCGCGATCTATAAAATGTGGAGCGGTGCGTGGGTCGTCGGATTTCCGCGTGGCCATGGCTGGGCTCCGGATTGGAAGGTCATTCGCAACCTATTTAAGTTTGGCCTGCCAACGGGCATACAAGGAATTGCGATGAATGTCGGCGGCGTATTGATGCTGTCGTTCATCGGCAGTCTCGCTCAGAGCGCCGCTGCACAGGCGGCGTTTGCCGTGTCTTACGGCCAGCTTTTCTCGCTTGTTACGTGGACCTCGGTCGGACTGATGGGAGCCGCCGCCGCAGTCGCCGGACAAAATCTCGGTGCCGGACATCCCGACCGGGCAAACGCCGCTGTCAATACCGCCGCGAAATTTGGCCTGATCGGCTCGGCATTTTTGGGGTTATTTTATTTCTTTTTCCCGATGCAGTTGCTGGCCATATTTGGTATGACCGACCCCGATGCGGTCGCTCTCGGCGTACAGCTTCTCCGTGTTCTGGCTTTTTCGGGACTGTTTATTTCGGTCGCACTGACCTATACCGGCGGACTGCAGGGGACGGGCGACACAAAGAGCCCCTTGTATATCTCGATCATTTCTCAGGTCGTGATACCACTCGGCATCTGTTTTGCTGTTAAGCAATTTATGACGCTCGAGCCAATGCACATATGGCTCGCGATACTAGCCGGGCACATTGTACGATGCGTTTTAAGTCTGGTGCGGTTTAGTCAGGGCAACTGGCGAGGCATCAAGGTAGATATCGAAACGACGGCGGCTTAGTCGTTTGATTTGTCTTCCTCCTCATCTTTCTCCGGCTCGTATTTCTCATAGCCGTGCGCGTCGTCGTAGTAATACCCGCGCTTTTGCTGGTCTTCGCTCCAGCTTGAACGATCTTTTTCGTCAGGATCGACGGGCTTTTTTTGCTTCAGCGTTTCGGTCATAAATCATCTATAATTATCGCAAATAACGTCGGGAATTTTTAATATGAAATTAAGAAATGGCCTTTTCACCCTCTTAACTTTTACCTTTTGCTTTGTTTTGAGCGCCTCTGCTCAAAACCTCACAGTGCGTGAGATCATGGCCGAGCCGTCGATCGCCGGACAACGGGTCGAGGGCGAAAAGCTCTCACCGGACGGCACCAAGGTCATCTTTTTGTGGAACGCCGAGGGTAAACTTCCCCGCGACCTGTATATGGTTCCCGCGACGGGCGGCACGCCACAGATCATCCTACGGGTGAGCGATCTGCCAGCGTCACCGCCGCGTATCTCACCAGAAAACAAGCTCGATTACGGGCTGATCGTGCGTGACGATTTTGTTAAAGCTCGTGAGGTCGGGCTTGGTAATTTCGAGTGGTCGCCGGATTCGAAACGGCTGCTCTTTACTCAGGCTGGTGATCTTTATGTTTTTACTATTGGCGGCGGTAAGCCAAAACGCTATACAAAAACTCAGGCTGCAGAGGTCGGGGCGAGGTTTATCGACAACGACCGCGTCTTGTATCAGCAAAGCGGCAACATCTTTGTTCTTAATATTTCGGACGCGACGACCGTACAGTTGACGCGTGAGGCGGATCCGGCTCGATTCATTTCGGTCGGCGGCGTGACAGTGTCGAAAGACGGCAAGATGCTTGCCTACACGGTGTCGGACAGCTCAAAATTTCGCCCGCTATTTGTGCCTAATTATCTGGGTGAATTTACGGAAGCTCCGACATTTCGCCGCGGTTTTTCCGAGCAAAAGCTGTTTGTCGTGCCGACGGACGGCAGCCGGGATTTCACTTCCGAGGTAAAGTTTCCAAAACAAGAGGGCGTCGGCGGCTTTCGCCGGATGGTCTGGGCCGCGGGCGGCCGCAGCCTGATCGTTGACCGCGTGGACAAGGACACAAAGCGGCGGCAGCTATTCTACGTCTATAACGTCGCCAGCAAAGATGAAAAGATCATCACGATCTCAGACGAGACCGACGACAAATGGCAGGCGTCGCTGTCAGTCATCTTTGAACCGAATCCAAAAGATGCGACTCAATTATACTTCGCGTCGGAAAAGGACGGTTTTAACCACTTGTATATGGCCAAGGTTGACACCGCAAACGGGACGGTTCAACCAAGGCAGTTAACAAGGGGAATGTGGCAGGTCGAGTGGGCAAAGTGGACCGCAGGTGGCAATGCGATCGCATATTCCTCTACCGAGGAATCCGCCGACGAGCGTCAGTTTTATTTTCTAGATACATCAAGCGGTGAAAAGACCAAGCTGCGGTCATACGAGAAAGGGATGAAGGTTTCCCCGCAAATGGACGAGAGAAATCCTGTTCCGACACTGCTTTACAGTTTTTCGCAGTGGCAGACTCCGGACGAGCTTTATACACAGAAAGTATGCGATGCCTGTAAAGAGGGCGAGGCGGTGACGCGACTGACTAAGACGGTTCCGGCCGCATTTGATGCTCGTACGTGGAACGCACCGCGATTTGTCGATATCCCGTCGAGGGACGGTAAAAAGATACCGTCGAAATATTATCTGCCGGCCGATTTTGATCCGAAAAAGAAATACCCGATGGCGATCTTTGTCCACGGTGCGGGCTATCTGCAAAACACGATCAACGGCTGGAACAATTATTATCGCGAGTTTATGTTCAACCAGATCCTGACGCAAAAGGGTTATGTCGTGCTCGACATCGACTATCGCGGCTCTGCCGGATACGGACGCGATTGGCGGACGGATGTTCATGATTTTCTCGGCGGCAAGGATTTTGATGACCATATCGACGCAGTCGATTTTATGATCAAAAATCACAGTGTCGACCAAAAACGCATCGGCGTTTACGGCGGCAGCTACGGCGGTTTTATGGCCGGTATGCTCGCAATGCGAGCTCCCGAACGCATTGCGGCAGCGGCGGCTCTGCGGTCGGTTTTTGACTGGAAAAACTATTACGCGTCGTCACCTACCTATACGGCACAACGGCTAGGCTTTCCCGATAAAAACCCTGAGGCCTACAAACGCAGTTCGCCGATCTCATACGCCGATAAGCTCGAACGACCGCTGCTGATCCTCCACGGGTTCGCGGACGATAATGTGCACGTACAGGACAGCGTTCAGATGATCGAAAAATTGATCCGCCTCCAAAAGACGCAGTATTTCGAAGCGATGCTCTATCCGTCAGAAAATCACGGATTCGTACGGCCGGAAAGCTGGGCAGACGAATACGAACGTATTTTAGCTTTCTTTGAACGCAACCTAAAATAGAAATTCACCACATAGGGACATAGAACACATAGAAAACGGCCAGTAATTCTATGTGTTCTATGTCCCTATGTGGTTAAATTAACTTATGCGTATTTTAGTCACCGGTGGGGCCGGTTTTATCGGCTCGCATCTTTGCGACAGACTGATTGCGGACGGTAACGAAGTTATCTGTCTCGATAATTTTTTTACCGGGCGTAAAGCAAACATCGTCCACTTGATGGACAACAACCACTTTGAGCTGGTACGTCACGACGTGACCGAGCCGATCCTGCTTGAGGTTGACCAGATCTATAATTTTGCCTGCCCGGCGTCACCCGTCCACTACCAGCACAATCCGGTCAAGACCGTCAAAACCAACGTGATGGGTACGCTCAACATGCTCGGGATGGCAAAACGGGTCGGGGCCCGTATTTTGCAAGCGTCAACCTCCGAGGTTTATGGTGACCCGGCGGTGCACCCGCAGACAGAGGATTATTTTGGCAACGTCAACCCGATCGGGCTCCGCAGCTGCTATGACGAGGGCAAACGCGTCGCCGAAACGTTGATGATGGATTATCATCGCCAAAGCGGCGTTGATACGCGCATCGTGCGCATTTTCAACACTTACGGCACGCGGATGCTCGAGGACGACGGACGTGTCGTTTCAAATTTTATTGTCCAAGCCCTGCGCGGTCAGCCGCTGACGATGTACGGCGACGGTACACAGACGCGTTCGTTCTGCTATGTCAGCGATCTCGTTGATGGCATCGTCAGGCTGATGAACGCCGTTGACGGCGACATACATATGCCCGTCAATCTCGGCAATCCGGGCGAATTTACAATGAAAGAGCTGGCCGACGAGGTCGGCAGGTCGACCGGTAAGCCGATCGATATCGAATATATGCCGCTGCCGGCGGACGACCCGAAACAGCGCAAACCCAATATCGACCGTGCAAATAATTTGCTCGGCTGGCAGCCAAAGATCGCTCTCGCTGACGGGCTCGAAAAAACGGTCGAATATTTCAGATCCGTAGTAAAATAGACTCTAGTTATGAAAATTCTTATTACCGGCGGGGCCGGCTTTGTAGGCAGCCATTTGGCTGACAAATTATTGGGCGAGGGCCATGAGATCACGGTCATCGATGACCTTTCGACCGGGCGATATGCAAATATCGCTCATCTAGAGGATCGCGATGGTTTTCGTTTGATCATTGACACTGTTTTGAACGCCAAGCTGATGGAAGAACTGATCCGCGAAGCGGATCGCGTCTATCACATGGCGAGCGCCGTCGGCGTGCGGCTGATCATGGAACAGCCGGTCAAGACGATCGAGACCATCTTTCACGGAACGGATGTCGTGCTTGGCAACTGCTCAAAATACCGCAAACGTGTCCTTATCCCCTCGACAAGCGAAGTGTATGGCAAGGGCCTCTCGCTTCCGTTCAAGGAAGAGGACGACCTGCTCACTGGTGCGACCGATAAGCACCGCTGGGCGTATGCCTGCGCCAAAACTCTGGACGAATTTTTGGCTCTTGCTCATTTCAAAGAAACACAGCTACAGGTAGTCGTCGCAAGGCTCTTTAACACGGTCGGCCCGCGTCAGACCGGGCAATACGGCATGGTCGTGCCGCGATTTGTTAAGGCGGCTCTCAAAAATGAGACGATCGAGGTTCACGGCGACGGTACGCAATCGCGTTGCTTTGGCCACGTTACGGACGTTGTAAACGGACTGACCAAGCTGATCGAGACGCCGTCGTGTTTTGGCCAGGTGGTCAATCTCGGCAGCGACAGCGAGGTGTCGATCAATAAGCTTGCCGAAACCGCAATGTCGCTGACCGGCAGCACCAGCGATATTCGCTTTGTCCCATACAGCGAAGCGTACGGCGAGGGCTTTGAGGACATGCAGCGGCGTGTACCGAGCCTCGAAAAAGCAAAACGCCTGATCGGCTACCAGCCAACCCGAACGCTCGAAGACATCATCAATGATGTAGCGGCAGAAATGCGTTCACAGGCCGCTCCGACATTGCATGCACAGAATCAGTAAAAGTTATCTTCGTTTAGCGGTTTGCACCCTGCTCACCGCTTACTGTCTACTCCTCACCGCCTACGCCCAAAACACGGGCGGAGCTAAGGGCAAGGTCCGTAACTTACGCGGCGATTCGCTCAGCGGGGCGACGGTCACGGCGCGACTTAATTCAAAAGACATCGCCACGTCTACGACAAACGGCAAGGGCGAATTTGTCATGACCGGCCTCGAACCGGGTATTTATAATTTTGTTTTCGACGCCAAGGGTTATGCGACCGGTATCAAATATGGCGTTGAGGTCAAAAGCGGTAAACCACGCGACCTCGGCGGCAACCTTATTCTGATGGTCGACCGCGGCTCCAAAGTGGTCATACAGGGCAGCGTATTCTTTAAAGACGGCACCAGCGTCACCGCTGCAAAGGTCACTGTCGAAAAAGTCAACTCTCAAGGCGGCACACAAAAACTCGGCACCGGTTACACAAATGTAAGCGGCGAATTTATATTCTCTCAGCCCGAGGGCCGTGCTAAATACCGCATCACCGCCACATACAAGGACTCGATCGCTATCAAAGAGATAGAGGTCGATTCAGCCGCCATCTATCGCACGGCCATCTCACTTGACATCAACCGCGACCAGAAATAGACTGCAAACTGCCTACAGGTTAATTAGAAAAAAGTTTAGCGAGGAGCAAATAAATGAAGAGTTTACTCAGATATAGTATCGGTTTGTTGAGTCTTAGCTTGGCCCTGACTCTTATTGGGACTATTTCGGCACAGGCGCAGACCGAAACGGATATCGTAGAGATCCGCGCCCAGGTTGCAACGATCAATAAAGGGGCCGCGAAATACAAAAAAGTGACGAAGGATGTCGACGACGTTTCGCTCGAAGGGACGGAGGCGACATTTTACCGTTCGGGCGAAGACCTACGAAAGGTCACGGCGAAAATGTATGGTGAAAGCTACAAGGCGACCGGTGAATTTTATTATCGCGATGGTGAATTGATATTCGGCTATATCAGGCATAGTCAATATGATACCCAGATCGGCTTGAGCAAACCGGTAAAAGTCATTCGCGTCGAAGACCAAAGATATTATTTCAAGGGTGGCGAGTTGATAAGGCTAACGGTGGGGAAAAAGACTTTTAAGGCAGGCTCAGAAAAGCATTCGCAGCTGAAAGACACAATAATTGATATATCCGGCAAATTGACCGCGAAGTAAAATGGTTCGTCGTCCGGCGGAGGCGGTCTGTAATTAATTTATTGTTTCCGTGATCTCTTCGGCCGGGCGCATCGAATCGAGGTTTTCTGAGTCGGTGATGATCAGCGGTAATTCTTCTAAAACTACGGTATTTGCTATCGTCTGGATCCAATAGGTGCCGGGGTTCGAGAAAACGACGTTTACAAAAAAGCTGACGTTATCGGTAAAACCACCACCGGCGAGATCTATCTGAGTCGGTTGCGAGGTGACGATAAGGTCTGCTTTGTCGGGCGACAAGATGCGGACCTCGGTCTCGTGATTTCCCTGTCCGCTCCAGTGGTTAATGACCGCAAATTTGATCAAGGACACGGGCAATTTCTCGACCATGATGTTTTGAAAAACACCCATCAGCGAGATCTTGTTCCCCATCTCAATGCGCACATCGTCGCAAAGCAAAGTGTAAAGCAGTCTTAAATTTCCGTCTGTCATCAGTATCCTTTCGTGTCTGAGTAAGAAAGCGTCAATTACACCAGCTTTCCATTATCGCCTGTTTGGTTAGATTTTTACTTTTCCCAAACGCCCGCGTCAAGAGTATAATCCGGTTAAAGCCAGGTTTTTTTGAGGCAAGTCGTTATGCTGTTTTACGCACTCATCGGAATTTCGTTAGTACTACTCGGGATCACTGGGCTGCAGTTCACGTATATGTTTTACCTCGACAGGCTGCATGTCGAACGTAAAAAATACCTCAGAGAACTCGAAGCGAAAAACGCTCGACTTACTGCACAGTTAGCCGAAGCCGAAAAACGTATCGATCTGATCGAGACGGCCTATCCCGAAATGAGAAAGGATGATGAGATCTGGGCCGAGGTGATCGAAGAGGCCTAGACATCCAGCGACACTATCGTCGCTCCCCAACTGCCGGAAAATTCCGGCGCGTTTTTGAACGACCGCACAAAATCAGTCTCCGATAAAACTTTACGCACGATCTCACGCTGAACGCCGACGCCTTTGCCGTGGATTATCCTGACAGTCGCAAAGCCTTTCTTATGCGCCTCCGCGAGATAAGCATCGACGACGTTGCGGATATCTTTCGGGCTAAACGAATGCAGATCGAGTGAATCGGTGATCTCGATCTCGACCGGTTCGGGAAATGGATTTTCGTGCGTTTCCACTATTTACGCTTGATCTCAGGCTGTTGATACTGGGCGATGTCCTCGGGCGGCGTCACCTTGAGCCGGTTCTTGTCTTTGAAAACAGTAAAAGTCTTTTCATCCATTGACCCCGACGGATTGCGGAGCTTAACGGTAAACGTCTTGTTGTCGCCCTTGCCCTCGACCTTGAGCGGCAGGCTGCCCCAATAGACCGTGCCGGGCGGATTTCGCCAGACGGTGTAGTAGCTCTGGTCGTATTTGTCGAAAGCGAGCACGAGAACGCCGTCATAATCGGGCTCAACGCCGTCGATCGGTTTCGAATAATTATTTCGTGACAGGATCACCCAACTGCCCGGAGCGAGCGATCTGTCACCCGAGCCGACCTTGTTCGCCGAATCAGCGTCGAGCCGCTGCCAAGTCGTAAATTTACGGTTATTTGCCTGAAAAAAGACGATATCGCTCGGCACCTGCAACTCGACTTGACGGCCAAAAAGCCATCCGGCCGGTGCGGGGGACACTGACGGATCGAGACGGACGAGATACCAGACATCGTATTTCTCGTCCATTTTTTCGGGTTCGCCTTGCTCCTTCGCGGACTCGATATCTGCGTTCTTTGTTCGTTTGCCGGTTTTTTGCTGCCCTTTAGGAGCGTCGTCGACGTCCGGAACCTCTTGCTTTGGGACAAATTTCCACTGGATGATCTCAAACGTCGAACCGTTTGCGAGTTTGAAGAGCACATTCTCAGGGTTCATATCCGATGCCGAACGCAGGTTTGACGCCGACCGAATGACGCCGGCAGCCTGTGGTGCCTGATCCTTAAAATCCTCAGCCAGCTTTTTTGAGCGGGCAAGCGTGTCGCTCGTGATGATATTTTGAGCCTCGATCCAGCCTTCGGTAAGGGCTTCGTCGCGGGCACGGACTCGATACCACGGCACCTTTTCGAACTCGACCTGGTCAACTACGTCAAGCTGGTCTCCGCGTTTGACCTCAAGCAGATCGGCTGCCACAACGGAGTATGAGGTGCGGATCTGCGCCGTTTTGGCGATCACCGTCGCCGTGTCGGTCGGGCCAAAAATACCTGTGTCCAGCCAGCTACAACCGGCCGGTGAAAGGGCCGCCGCGAGTGCCGCGATTATGAGAAAAAACTTGATCTTCATCTATTATTTACAGTCGATTTTCGCCAGTTATTATAACCCAGCTTGTCCAATAAATCCTTTTGCCGCCCCGACGGCTTGGCGACGACGCGCAGCGCCGGCGTCGAATTCGCCGGCACCAGCTCAACACCCGCCGCCGCAAGCATCGCCGCCCATTCAAATTTGTCAGCTCCGGTGATCATACGGTCAATTATGGGAACGAGTTCGGGATGCGACCTCATTATGTTGAGGATCGCCTTTGTGCCGTCCGTGCGGTCCGTCCCGCTGTGATGCCTTTTATAGACCTCAGCCACAAGCGTGTCGGACGAGAGCTTGCCCTTAGACTTTTCGAGCAAAGCGAGGTCGCAAAGAAAGGCAGCGAGCATTCCGAGAGCATACACCTGTGTGTCCGAGCCATTCCAGCGGTTGTTCGACGCATCGATCAGCGAACGTCTCTGAGAGCCAAAATTATCGATAGCGATCGCACGCGTGAGCGTATCGAGATAATCGTCAAACCTCAGACGGTTGACCGCAACGCCGAGTTTTAAAGACTGATACAAAGCAAACCCTTCGTAAAACCAATCGTATCTCCCGCTCAGATTTACCCCGTTCGGTATCCACAGATGAAATATCTCGTGTCTCAATTGCTCGTGCAGACGCTGCAAAGACTGCGATCTAAACGGCATATCCGACGAAGCGATCGTGACCGAACCGCCGCGAGTATCTGCTTCCCAATTACCATGCGGCACATCGCCGGGAAATTTGAATATCGCGATCTGAGCGGTCGGAATCGTCGAGGAGCCAAGTGTCTTTGCATAGCTGCCAAATATCTCGACCGCCATTTTTGCGGCTTCGTCGTCGGTAAACTGCCACTCGCCGGAGAGCAATATTTTTGATGCTCCGGCATCAACTTGGCGCCAGTTCTTGCCAATGACAAAAGACGCTTTTTCGACATTGTTGACCTCAAAGAAACCTTCCGACGTCAATCGTGCCGTCGAGAAGATCTTCCAACCAACGGGCAGGTCAATTTTTACGTTTGCTGAGATCTTTTCGCCACCGCTCTGCGGCATTAGGTCGTCGAGCATCAATATCCCGGTGTCGCCGTTGATCCACGAAACATGAGCCGCCGCCGATCTCTGACTAAGCGGTTTGAGGCTCACAAAATACCGAAAAAGAGCGATATCATCATCGGCGACGTATTCGCCCGCCCTAAAGCGTTTGTTTGTAAGGGTTTTGCCGTCTCGATCTGCGAAACCGATATTTGAGAGTCGCTCAGCCAATCCCGCGACGCCTCCATATTGGGTCATAAGCGACAGATTACGTGCATTCTTGCCAGGTTTATTTGAGATAAACTTGCCCTCGACCTCGACCGTCGTTGGCAGGTCAGGCAAGAAACGGATACGAACTTCCACATCCTGAGCCCTCGCTAATGTAAAGAATTGTAAAATCAGTACAAAAACGGCCGAGATCTGCAAAATCGCTCTGGTTTTTTTTGACATCGGCTGTAAAACGGCAATAAAATGGTTATTTCCTGTTATTAGGATAAGGGATTTTATGAGTCTTATCAAAATCATTGTATATGCGTTTATTTTCGTGCTGAGCCTGTTGTTTTTGGGCCGATTCTTTTTTTAGTCTAGTGGCGTACGGACGAAATTTTTGTTGTCAGAAAAACAGGTTGCGGCGAACGTCCGTACACCTAAACGAATTGTATTGAGGCGGTCCGGCGAGACCGCCTTTTTGATTTTATGAGCGAACTGCGAAAGATAAAGCGAGCGTTGTTGAGTGTTTCGGACAAGGCGGGATTAGTCGAATTTGCGTCGGCACTAGCTAGTCACGGTGTCGAGATCGTCTCGACAGGCGGCACTGCCAAGGCTCTCCGCGACGCGGGGTTGAGGGTTATGGACGTGTCCGAAGTTACCGGCATTCCCGAAATGATGGATGGCCGCGTCAAGACGCTCCACCCCAAAATGCACGGGGCGTTTCTCGCACTTCGCGACAACGCCGAACACATCGCGGCGATGACCGAACACGGCATCACGCCGATCGACATGGTCGTCGTCAATCTGTATCCATTTGAGGAAACCGTTGCCAAAGACGGTGTGACGCTCGAAGACGCTGTCGAAAATATAGACATCGGCGGCCCGGCAATGATCCGCTCAGCGGCGAAGAACTGGCGAGACGTGGCGGTCATTACCGAGCCGGGCCACTATGGAGAGATATTGGTAGAGCTAACCGTCCATGAAGGCTCGCTGTCACTTGAAACCAGAGCAAAACTCGCCGCCTTGGCCTACTCGCGAACGGCCGCCTACGATACGTCAATTAGTTCATTTCTGAACCAGCGGATTGACTGGTCCGTCCCAACGCTGGATGCAAAAGATCTTGAGGCGAGCGGGATCGAAATTGTACGAACGGTCGAGTCCGGAAAAGTCACCTTTGAAACACCGTATTTTTCGAACAATCTTGGCGTAGACCTCGAGAAAGTCTCCGACCTCAGGTATGGCGAGAACCCGCACCAACGAGCGGCCCTGTATATTGACAGCCAAGGGGCAGGAGTTGCCAATGCAGAGCAACACCATGGTAAAGAGATGTCGTTCAACAACTACGTCGATGCCGAAGCTGCGTGGAACCTCGTTCAGGATTTTGATCAGCTTGCCGTCGCGATCATCAAACACACGAATCCATCGGGCGTCGGCTTGGGCGTGACCAACGAAGAAGCATACAAACGTGCTCTCGCAACTGATCCGGTCTCGGCCTTTGGCGGGATCGTAGCTTTTAATACGAAAGTCGATGCCGATGTCGCAAAACACGTTATCGAGGTTTTCTCTGAGGTCATCGTCGCCCCTGCTTACGATGACGCCGCTCTAGAAATCTTCCGATCAAAGAAGAACTTGCGAGTTTTGCGAGTTCCTGACTCCGCACTCCGCACTCCGCACTCCGCACTTGAATACAAACAGATCTCCGGCGGCTTTCTGGTCCAGGATCAAGACATCCACCGCCTAGCCGTCGCCGATCTCAACATCGTCACCACTCGCCAGCCGACCGGTGACGAACTCGCCGCAATGCAGCTCGCTTGGACGGTCTGCAAGCACGTCAAGTCAAACGCGATCGTCTTTGCCAACGGCCATCAGACGCTCGGCGTCGGTGCCGGACAGATGAACCGCGTCGATTCGGTCCGTATCGCGGCGATGCGTGCCGAAAGATTTGATCTGCCGCTAAAAGGGTCGGTGCTGGCGTCAGATGCATTCTTCCCGTTTCGCGACAATGTTGACGAAGCTGCCAGCTTTGGCGTCTCGGCCATCATCCAGCCCGGCGGTTCTATCAAAGACGAAGAGTCGATCGCCGCCGCCAACGAACACAATATCGCCATGGCATTCACCGGCATCCGCCATTTCAAGCACTAAAGCATCGCACTTTTTTCTTGACAACATCTGGTAGTAGTGTTAAAACTATACCCAATTAGGACGACTGAAGGAACGCTCGACAGGTTTTATCTTACTGAGAAAACCCTAGGGCTTTTGTGCTTTTAATTCAACACATTTCTAGGAGAAATACGATGAGAAGACTTATTTCAGTTACTTTACTCGCTGCTGCCTCGCTGTGGATATCGGCGTGCGGCGGCCCGGCGGCAAATAATGCACCGGCAAACAATTCAAATGCCAATACGGCAAAACCGACCGCAGCGGCACCGACCGCCGATGCTCTACTCGATATGGAGAAGAAGGCTCAGGACGCTTACATCAAGGCTGACGGTGCTCATTTTGAGGGGATGCTCTCGGACAAGGCCGTGATGTCGATGGGTAAGGACCGCATGGGCAAGGCCGACATCGTTTCGATGATCAAGACGGTCAAATGCGAGGGCGTGACGGTCAACTTGAGCGAGCCGCAGATGTCGAAGATCAATGACGAC
>JBGTII010000104.1:0-22555 GCA_041745735.1 Pyrinomonadaceae bacterium
GAATAAAGGGCCGCGGCCCTCGTGGGGGCTCTTCGGGCGTTATCGCCTGTCCGTGTACGACTATACCTGAGGTGCGCAACGGCATACAGATATTTGCGGGCGGCATACCGCTGTATCGCGGCACGACGCTAATCGGGGCGATCGGCGTGAGCGGTGACGGTATCGAACAGGACGACCTGATAGCCGCCGGCGGAGCCAATAATTTTGCCCCGCCGCAGGCGATGTGGTCGGATAAGTTTTTTGTTCGCGGCGTGCGGCTGCCTTTTTTGAAGTTTCCGGCTCGGCCTTTTCTATAAATTAGACACAAGCGTCTTTTTTTTAATATGCGTTCGATCCTGCTCATCTTAATGCTGGGGGCTTTCGTCGTTGCGGGAGCGCAAGGTTCCGGTTCGATACTGATCCAGGCAAAACCCGTAAAATCGGGGGATAAACTCAAACTCGCCCGCAAGCGATTTTACCTGTTCAATGGCGGGCTAAAAGAAAATACCGCCCTGCTCGAACGCATAAAAAAAGAAGAGCTGGCCTCACGCGATTGTTATTACACACAGGCAAAGGCAAGCCCGGCGTTTATGTGCTGGCTACAAGCCGAGAACTGCGACGGCCCGTTTTGCCGCCCTGTCCTGCAAGAAGAGATTGCGGGCGTGCCCGAATTTGATGCGGCATATAAGAAAGGCCTGGCGCTGTACAAGAGCAAGCCGGCACTCGCTCTTAGCTGGCTAATTAATAATCTCGATACACCGCTCGTCGCGGGTTATTATGACCAGCAGCGTGCCTATATTGATCGCGTACTTGGCTCTCTTAAGCCTCTGCAAACGACACAGGCGACGATCACTGCGGCCGAAGCGTATTTTGTCGATCTGCCGGTCAGCGACAAGGCGCAAAAGTACCTCGTCTCAACGATCATACCTGTCGAACTGGGTGATAAGAGCTTTGTCTGGACGTGCGAGGTGACCGATCTTGGGCCAAACAAATTCCTTTCCAAGGTGCCGCTGCCGCTGAAAACCAACGCTAAATGTCAGGTCACAGAGGTCAAGCAACAGATCTGTAAAACGGGGGCGTGTCCGGCAAAGTGAAAAATAGTTTAAGAATTTTACTTGTAATCGCCATCGCCGTGTTTTTTGCGAGCGGGTTGTTAACTACGTCGAGTGCTCAGCGACGCCTAGGCGTTTTTTCGCACGAGACCAAGGCGCACAAAGACGGCAAATACAGCAACTGCGCTTCGTGCCACGCTTTGCCAACCAAAAACTGGACATCGCCTCGCCGCGATAAGCTCGACGCCTATCCGGACGTCGCGACTTTTCCTTCGCACACGTCGTGCTTTGGATGTCATGCTCGCGATATTTACAGCAACGGCGGTGCGTTTTGCGGCACTTGTCACACAGTGCCGACGATGCGGGCAAGGGTCGTTCAGGCTTTCCCGATAAAGTCGCATAAGAGCCAGTTCACGACCATTTTTCCGCACGACGTTCATCAGGACTTGATCGCTACGAATAGACAGGCGACGCCATACGCGGTCGCGCATTTTGTGAATGCGTCGTATTCTCGGCCCGTGGACGACAATAAGGACAAGGCAAAATATTACAGCTGCGCGATCTGTCACACGACGGCCGCTGCGATGCCAAAATATGCGCCGCAGCCGCTGCCTTCGCTGACGGCAAAGTCCGGCTTGATCACGGATGTCTTCGATCGCCCCGTCGTTGCGTCTTTTTTCAAAAATTCACCGACCGGCCACGAGTCGTGCTTTACGTGTCATTACCAGTTTAAGAATTTGCCAAAAGACAAGATGAGTTGTGCCGGCTGCCATGCTCCGGCCGCGCCTTATTTTAAGTCCGACGAAGTGAAACGGTATTCGCTAAAATTTGACCACGAGCGTAAGGACCACTCGGTCAAAGACTGTACGAGCTGTCATCAGCGGATAACGCAAAATGCTGATCTCAACGCACTGAAAAAAGCGGATGTCCCGGTCTATGCTTGTGCCATTTGTCATGTGAATGGGCAAGAGAACGGTGAGAATTTTAAGCGCATACTCAATATCGAGGTGGCGTCGCGCGACGCCGCCAAAGACAAATCTCTCGGCTGTACATACTGTCACACATCGGCGATCGGCCGTTATGATGTGCCGGAGAGCCACCGCGTGATACTTAATAAATGAGAACTCCTGCGGGCAATCGAAACGCGATCAAGGCGGCTTTTTTGCTTGTGGCTTTGCTCGTCTTTGCGGCCAGCTGTCTCAAACAGAGCGAAAAGACTCCGGTCCCGCTGACCGCCGCCGAAACGCCCGAACCGCCGGTCATAAAAGCCTCAGACTCCACGTTTTCAAAATTTTCACACAACGTCGCCGAGCATAAACAGTTTGACTGCGTGTCGTGCCATCGTCGCGAGGGCAAGCAAAAACAGCTCGAATACGCCGGACACGATTCGTGCGTCGGCTGCCACCTGAGCCAGTTTACAAACCCCGGCGAAAAGCCCGCGATGTGCTCGATCTGTCACGACAAGATGGATGCGACACCGCCAACGATGCGTGCGTTTACGACGCGGTTCAAAGAGGGCTTTAACATGAAGTTTGACCACTCGGCACACGATTCCGGCAAGGGACGCCCGGCTCAAGGGTGTGCGGGGTGTCATTCGCCGTCGGGTCCCGGCCAGACGATTCCGTCGGGCATAGACACGCACACCACCTGTTACGCCTGTCACACACCAGAAAGCAAGATCGGTTCGTGCAACGTCTGCCACGCTCTGGCCCCTTATAACCGGACGCTGCAGTCGGAATATAATTTTAAGGCACTGTTTCGCCACGGCGACCATACGAGGGGCATCGGCTGCAACGATTGCCACAACGTTGTTGCCGGAGCCTCGATGGGGCGTCAGGTAACGAGTATCTCAGTCCTCCAGCATCGAGCCGCACCGGGCACGAACTGTCTCGCGTGCCACAACGGGCGGCGGGCATTTACCGGAAATAACCCCTTTGATGTCGGAAGCTGTGTCCGCTGTCACAAAGGATCCGGCTTTTCGGCTCTACCGGCGGAAACGGTACCTGACGAAAGTGTTCCGCCCGAAAAATAAGCATCGATATCTCGTAACCAAACCCTCCTTATCGGTATCTCTGAAAACATTGACATTCATGACTAAAAGAGGTTCTAATAGGTGCACATATTTAAGTGCGGGGAAGCTATGAAGAATACGATCAAACTATTTGTTATCACCATTTTCGGAGTATTTGTCTTAGGGTTTTTGCTGAATAGTTTTGGTCCTGCGACAGCGGGTGCGAGAGTGTTGGCAAAAGGTGAACCGACGCCAACTCCGGCGGCCAATGCAAACAAGCCTGCGAATACCGCAGCGAACACTGCTCCGGCGGCGACCCCGGCCTCGGGCGATGACGGTAAGAAGATCACAAAATCATTCGTTCTCGGCAAAGACAGCCTGTCCGAATACGGCGAGGCGGCGTTTGACCACGACACCCACGCTTTTCAGATGTACAGCCCGGACGGCAAGTCAGCCGTCGGTTGTGTCGAATGTCATCACACCGATCAGCCAAAATCAGCCCTTAAACTGCCGCTTGTGACCTCAGAGCGCGATGTCGTGCTGACGCTCGCATCGTGGAGAGCGTCGTCACAGAAGGTGAGTGAGTGCCGCGCGTGTCATTTTCAGGATGGCAATGTCCCAGACGGGAAAGAGATGCCCACAGCCACTTATACGGACGGTGCGAAATCGACAAAAAAGGATCTGAATAATGAGCTTGCGTATCACATCAACTGCAACACTTGTCATGACGCGGCTGCCAAATTGCGGCCCGAATTGAAAAAGAAAGCCGGCTTTGCCACCTCGAAAGACTGCACGATCTGTCACAAGACGAATTAAGTCAAATGGCTCTCAGGCAATGTGACAAGTGCAGTGAAATGGTCGACGAGGCAAAAGCGTTTTGCCCCGAGTGCGGCCATGCCTTGGTCGAAGAAAAACAGCGTGAAGAAGAGTCTGCCTACGCGAGCATGGATGGGACCATGCAGTTTGGCCAGACGATGTACAATCAAATGCTGTCGGATATGGGGCTGAATATTTCGGACGCCCCTAATAAAAAGGCTGAGACGCCGTCTGCGGAACAGCCCGTTGCACCACAGGTTATCGAACCGCCTGTTCAACCGCCCGTGCAGCCGGTTCATCAAATCTTGCAGCCGATCGAGACCGGTGTTGACACAACGCCGGTGGCCGGGGGGCACAAACCGACAGACGGTATCAATAAATGGGTCATCATCGGCGGTGTTGGTGCGGTACTTTTGCTGATATTGATCGTTGTTGCGATCTTGATCGGTTTAGCGCTATGGTCGCGTTTTGGTTAGATCTTTAATTTTTCTCGAACAGTCTGAGCTGCGATGCCACGTGTAATCGAAAACCACTCGAAAGTTATCGAGGCGTTTCGAAATGTTGATATCGTTTCTGAGCTTGTCGCCCAATTACCGAACGGCGAGTTTAGGAACGAGCTCGATATGGATATTATTCTGTTTGGCCGCAGCTATCGCGGAAAACAGGTCGGTCCGTATGTCCGACTGCTCGAATATCAGCCCGGCGAGATCATCGTTAGGGAAAACACGTGGGAAAGCAGTATCTTTTATATCCTCGTCGAGGGTCGGCTCGACGCCTCGATAGCCGACGGCAATAAACAGAAGAAGGTTGGCGAGATACCGGCAGGGAACTCGTTTGGCGAGATGGCACTGCTTTCCGGTACGCCGCGAACGGCCACCGTGTCAGTTACCGAAGGGGCAGAACCGGCCCTAGTACTGGAATTTACACGCCCCGCCATCCGTTTGCTGCGTAAACAACCAAAATTTGGCCGAGCTCTCGACCGCAACTATCGAGCTTACGGGCTTTCTCTCACTCTTAACGAGATCAAAGATTTTACCAAGGCCGACATCGAACCGGCTCTGCTGCGCCGTTTGGATGATGCAGCCCGCTTTGCGGTGTATGAAAAGGACCATGTTCTTTTTCGCGAGGGTGATCCGGTCAACCGGCTCGTCTTTGTGCGCAACGGCTGGATCCAGCGCGTAAGCGGCGTCGAATTTAACCCAAAAGCCGCCGATCTGCTGCTCGGAGCGGACGAATCGGTCGGGCTGGATTTTATAGGAGCCGGCACGTGTCTCGGGCTCGATGCCGTCGATGTTGAGGGCGACTGGAAATATACGGCGGTCGTTCGCGGCCGTGCCGAGGTCATCGAGGTCGCGATAGGGCGTCTGCGCGAGGATAAAGAGTTGAGTTCGGCGGTCGTACCTTTTCTAAAAAGCTCGACCGGAAACGACGCGAGCATCCCTGAGCATCCGTCCGACGCACGGGTCGTGACGGCGATGACGAAAGAGATCGAGACCGGCATCGTTGATGGCATCAACCTGCTCGTGATGGACATGGCAAAGTGTATCCGCTGCGGCAATTGCTCGCTCGCGTGTCACCATGTTCACGGCAATTCGCGGCTTGTGCGTCGCGGCATACATATCGAGCGGCCATTTAAACCAAACAAGTCCGCGACCCAGAGCATCCTCGTGCCGTCCGTTTGTATGCATTGTCAGGATGCCGAATGTTTGACCGGTTGTCCTACGGGAGCGATCGCACGTTTCCCGAACGGCGAGATCGACATTAACCCCGTCACTTGTATCGGCTGCGGCGACTGTGCGACACAGTGCCCGTACGACGCGATCTCGATGATCGTGCGTGACGGTGCTAAACCCGGTTCCGAACAGAGCCGTCTGGCGTCACTATTCTCGCCTTTCAAATTGACCGAGGACAAAAAACCACCACCCGTCACACAGACCGAAAATCTGCTCGCGATCAAATGCAATCTCTGCAACGACACCGGATTGAATCCGCCCAAAGCGAAAACCGCTGCATATTCGTGCGAGGAAAATTGCCCGACCGGAGCGTTGCTCCGCGTAAACCCGCGTGAGTATTTTGACGAGGTCAATGAATCGATCGGGCTGATCCAACGCAGCAAAACACACGCGATCGGCGTCAACATACACAAATTTGATCTTAGATCATGGATCTGGCACATCCTCGGGACTTTGCTGGTTATTGGTCTCGGCGGTGTTGCGGGATGGGCGACATATAAATATTCGCAGGACATCGCCTTGAGCGAAGGCTCATGGGTGACGATGCGTTGGCTGACGGGTCTCACGGGTCTCGCGAGCATCGTCTGGGTGATGGCGTATCCGTTCCGCAAAAAGATCTACCGTCGGCGTGCGGGAGCTCTGCGTTACTGGATGCTCTCGCACATCTATTTGGGTGTGCTCGCCGGAGTACTTTTGCTAATCCACGGCGGAACGAAGACGGGCGGGCTGCTGACGACGTGTCTAATGATCTCGTTTGACATGGTGATATTTTCGGGCATTTTCGGGGCGTTGTGCTATCTGATCGTCCCGCGATTTATGACGCGTATCGAACGTGAACCGCTGCTGCTCGAAGACCTCGAAGCCCGCCGCGAAGAGCTGCGTGCACAGATGGTGCTTGCGAGTGGCCAGACCGACAACCCCGAGCTCAAAAACCTGATCGAACGAAAAGTCCGCCGTCGTTTCTTGAGCCTCAGTTATCTTTTCCGCCAGTATTTGCGGACTGAGGATCTGCCGTCTATGCTTGCGTCCGCTCGAGCGAGATTCAGAGATGACGCGGAGGGATTGTCGCGTAATGACGAGGCGCGGCTGATGGAAGCGGTGGAAAATGCCGCCACGCTTCGCCGCGTAGATGCGCTCTGTTACCTGCACAAGTTGCTCAAACTCTGGCTACCGCCGCACGTGCTATTTACGTCGCTGATGCTGGTGCTGATGGTGGTGCATATAGCACAGGTCGTTTATTTTAATGTGAGATGAATTTGGATTTTCGAAAATTTGCGATCAGCTTCGCTGACGGATCGGTTGAGCCAAAAGATCTGACCGACGACACGATCATGATCGGCCGGCTCGACACGTGCGCGGTTCGGCTAGATCATAAGAGCGTCTCGCGCATACATGCAAGCATCAATTTTTCGGATACAAATTTTACACTCGCCAATCTCTCGACCTCAAACATCCTGACCGTCAACGGACGTTTGCTCGGGCCAAAAAAGAGCGACGTTCTCGCTGACGGCGACATCATCCAGATCGGCCCGTTTACGATCAACGTCCAAAGAGTAAAGAATGCTTTGTTGCTCGTCGTAAACCGTGCCGCTGCAGACAAGGTCCCTGAGGCCGTTGCCGCAACGGAAACCTCGGTTGCTCCTAACCCAGAGGTCGGCGGCGTGCTCGACGTTTTTTGGGAAAAACGATCGCGTGATAAAGAGGACTGGGGCACAAGGCTGCGTCCGACCGAAAAACCGATTCCCGGCAAGGCGATGTTTAACTGGAAGCCGACCGGGGACCTTCGGCGTCCTTGGCAAATCGGATTATTTGTATGGGCGTTTATACTGATCGGCGGGATCGCCGCATTTGCGTATTTTCGTTACCCGCAGGCCTATGCGCCGGAGGCCCTTGCGAGTCCCCACGCAGATAAGGTCGACGGCAGCCAGATCGCTGCACGGTCGAACGGCAATTCGTGCACGACCTGTCACAATGCACGCGAGCCGCTCGAAAATGCGTGTATCCAATGCCACACCGCCGAGCAGTTTCACGCGTCGAACACCAAGGCTCACCAAGATGCGGGCATTACTTGCACCGTTTGTCATCAGGAACATAAAGGCGGTGATCATTCGCTAATGACGTCGGCGATACAGTCGTGCGCGGCGTGTCATGACAATGGCAACGCCAAGACTTTTAATGGTAAATCCGTTCGCACTGCCCACGGCGGGTCATACGGTTACCCGGTCGTCGACGGCGTCTGGAAATGGAAGGGTGTCTATCGCGAGGTCGCTGAGATGATACCTGAGATCAACTCGCCGGCGACCGGCGATAAAGACGAACAGGCGAAGCTCAGCCGTCATTTTCATTCAGTTCACGTTGCCCGGCTAGTCGCTCCTCCAGGTGTTACCGCTGACAAATTTGGCCTTGTTTCATGTTCGAGCTGTCACAAGAGCTTTTCACCGATCGACCGCACCACGCCGAGGCAGACCTGTGCCGCATGCCACTCAAACGCCGAGGGCGACACAAGCCGCGATGCCCGGTTTACTGCGGGTCAGACAAACTGCATCTCGTGCCACGTACAGCACGCATACAGCGGCAAGCGCTGGAGCGAATTTTTGTCCGAAGAGTCTCTGAAACGCAGAAACGATGCGGTCGCCGCGCAGGTTAAACGGCTCGGAGAAAAATGAAGGCGTTTCATCTCATAATCAGCCTTAGCATTGTCGCTGTGTTGATCTGGCTAAACCGGCTCGACGCAGGCAATGCCGTGACGATGTATGGCGGGCTGTCATGGATCGGTTGGGCGAGTATCGCCATAGTAGTATTTGGTATCTGCGTGTTGATCCTGGCCAATGATTCGGCACGGGCGTTTGGTTTTTTCCGTTCAAAAGACACGCAGGCCTCGCCACCGCCGGACATCCGCGTATTGTCCACCAGTGAACTTAGGGAACTTAATCTCGACAAATATCGCGGCCCGGCTTATCCGCACCCCATAATTTTTCCCGAACGCTGTATCGGTTGTCAGGCTTGTGTGGATGCGTGTCCGCACGATGTGCTAGCGATCGTTGACGGTACCGCTGCGGCGGTCGCACCGGATCTTTGCATGGAGGACACGGCCTGTCAGGCGGAGTGTCCGGTCAATCCAAAAGCTTGCATCATAATCAACACGACCAAAGATGTCCGCTCACTCCCAACGCCAACGCGTGACGGAGCTTCGTTCGAAACGAACGTGCCTGGATGTTACATCATCGGCGACGTTTCCGGCGTGCCGCTTATTAAGAACGCTGTGAAAGAGGGAGCCGACGTGATCTCGCGGATCGCGGCTGATCTGCAATCGGCGCAGCCCGAGCCCATGGCCGACCTCGACGTTGCGATCATCGGCATTGGCCCAGGCGGAGCGTCAGCGGCATCGGCGGCAGGCGACGCGGGCTTAAGATATGTCGGCATTGAACAAGGTAAAACCTTATCGACCATCGATCTTTACCCAAAGGGCAAATACATCTTTTTCAAACCCGATACCAAGGATTGGTCAGGCGGCATACCCGTCTTAGGGCTCGGCCTGTCAAAAGCAAAGTACGCCGTCGCCGACGCGGATGAAGATCAGCCCATTATTGATGCAATCGGGGCGGAACTTACCGATCTAGTTCACGCTGAGGCTTTGTCGCTGCATCAGCAGTTGGGGGAAAAAATACCTGCCGCCTTGCGCGATGAGCTTTCGCCAAAGCTGACCGAAAAGCTCGAAAAAGAGCTGAAGAAACGTATCGTTGCTTTTGTGCGTTCTAACGGATCAGGTGATTGGACGAGCATCTATCGAACGCATTTTGTGCCTGCAAAAGACGACCTGCTTTCAACATTCAAAGCAGAGATCACGGACCAGTTGCAAACAAAGATCCCCGGCGACCAGCGTGAGAATATTCTCGACATCTGGTTGGGCACGCTCAGCGAAAAAGGGGTCAAGATCAATGAGGAAGAAAGCTGTAAGGCCGTAAAGCGTGCCGACGACGGCGATTATTTCGTTATTGAGACAGAGCGTGGCAATGAGAAATTGCCTCAAACCTACAAAGCCAGGCGCGTTATTATCGCTATCGGCCTGCGTGGTGCGCCGAACAAACTGCGTCTGCCTAACGAAGATCTCAAGATCAGCATTGACGGCCGCGAAGAGCAAAAAGTCATCTACGGCCTATCAAATCCGATGGATTTCAAAGGCAAGCATCTGATCGTTGTCGGGGGCGGTAATGTCGCGGTCGAAGCGGCGGTCGATCTGATAGCGGTTCGCGACGGAGCTTCGATCACGCCGCGAAAGCCTGAGGATATGAACAAGGTCACGGTGCTCGTCCGCGATTATCTGGCTCCGACCGTGAAATTTGGCAATAAGTTTCAGCTCTATCAGTGCGCCGAGGACGGCTTGCTCGATCTGCATTTTGGCGTAGGCATCAAGGAAATGAGCGAAGGCGAGGTCGTTATCGAAAACGTCACCACCAAAGAGATCGTCGCCACCATCCCTAACCACTATATCTTTGCGCTGATCGGCGGCGAGCGGCCAAATATATTTTTAGAATCGATAGGTATTACTATTAAATAGGCAGATTTAGCCACAGAGAACACAGAGATCACTGAGAACTATTGCTCTGTGGCCAAATTCTTAGTATGAAAAAAGATAACGTGATGTTCGTCGTTTTAGGATTAGTCGTCGGCCTTGTAGTTGGCTTTGTGGGGGCCAACAGCATTAACAAAACGTCGCCTGGCCAAGTGGCCGCTCCGGCCAGTCAGATGACGGCGAATGCGTCCGCATCGGGCATCCCAAACCTACCGGCTGATCATCCGCCGCTCGGCACTAGCAGCGGCAGCCCGGGCGGAGATGGTGGTAGCGGAGACCAAACAAAAGCCGCACAGATGCCGCAGATAGCCGCTGCGATCGAGAAAGCAAAGCAAAAACCAAACGACTATGACGCCCAGATGGTGGCGGCCGATCTTTATTATCAGATCGAAAGATTTGACGACGCTGCCGTATTTTATGAGGCCGCCAATAAGATCAAACCCAGCGAGGTCGAGCCAATGGTCAAAGCCGGTAATGCCTATTTTGACGGTGAAAAATACGAACCGGCGGAGAAATGGTATCTAAAAGCTCTCGAAAAAGACCCAAAAAATATCAACGCCCGCACTGACCTCGGCCTGACATTTTTCCTTCGTGAGCCGCGAAACATCGAGCGTGCCATCAAGGAATATAAGACTGCCCTTACCATCGACCCAAACCACGAGATAACGCTCCAAAACCTCACCCTCGCCTACACCGAGAACGGCGACAAAGAAAACCTTGCTCGGACGATGGAAAAGCTCAAGGCCGTTAATCCAAACAACCCCGTTATTTTAAAATCGCAGGGCAATTAGCCCAAAAGTCACTAATGCAGGACATACCAGACGCCTGCGGAGCTTTGACGCAATACGTTGTAATCGACTTCGAGCAGGTGCGTCATTTCGGGCGACTTTTGCCGGATAACTTCGGTGTACGCGGCCGAGACAAAAATATATGAAGGGCGGGCCTCACTAAGTTGGCGTGTCATTTGCTGCCACTGTTCAGCGAGAAATAATTCAAGCATCCAGCCATTTGCCGCTATCGCCTGGTCACGCCCGGACAAGTGGTAATAGACCGGGTTTCCGCAGACGAAGATATTCCCCACAAGACTGGTCGGCTCTGAAAGGAAAGCAACCTCAGCAAATGATGTCTCATAGTCTGACACGCCGTAATCCTGGCCGACGATGCTGTGATACGCCAGTCTTTGATCTTTTTTAAGCGCAAACCGGTGCCGGACAAGAGTAACGCTCTTTAACGCCAGCGTAAGGAGCACAGGCGAAAGCAGCAAAGCCAGGCTGAGGCACGCCAACAATCCGCGTCGTCGAAAGGTGCCGGTGTCATCAGCTTTAATTTTCGTCCATAACGCGTCCAAACCCATTGCCGCCAGCACTCCCAATGGAACGAGCAGCAACACAAAGTGATATTCCCACCAAGACGTGCGCTGGATGAAGATGATGACTAGGCCGACCGCCGCCCAAAGCCAAAGATTCAGCGTTAAGAGACCACGTCGACGGCCAAAAAACGTCCCGAAAATGGCGAGACCTAAAAGCGGCGCCGACCATCCAAGAAACCACTGAATGCAGTGGAGCAATCTACCAACGCTTTGTCCGGGCAGCTCAGCCATGGCGCGGGACGGATATTCAAAGTAAGCGTAGGCGACTAGCTCCAGCGTGCCCGTCGCGGCAAAATAGGCAAAGGCGATCAATAGCGGCAGCATAACACCAGCAAGAACCGGAGTCGCAAGGCGGGTCGCGACTTCGCGAATGCTCGAGCGGTTCTGTACGAGCGCGTGGATGATGGCCGCCAGCCAAAAAGACACCACGATCGGGAGGAATAAAAACTTGAAAGGGAGAACTACTCCGCCCATCAGTCCTGACAAAAACATCGGAACGGGCAAGCCCTGCTCTCGCGCTTTAAATTCCAAAGCGAACCACAGCGCGAGGAACATTGGGAAACCGACTAACCCTTCCGCCTGCGTCAAATGCCAAGTTCCGGAGATCGCATAGTAGATGCCGACCGTGAGAAGAGGCGTCAAGATGAGTATCACTCGATCATCAAAATATTTCTTGAGGGTGAAGAGCAATACAACGGCGAAACCCATCCAATAAAGAAGTTCAAACAGGTGGATCCCGACTTCGTGAAAGCCGAACAACCAGCCACCCATGAGGTAAAAGAGAAAAATGGCCGGCTGTTTTAGATCCCAAAAGTCGCGATAGAGCACGGCGCCGCCAGCTATCTTTTTGGCGCCAATTGTAAACAGCGCCTGGTCGCCGCTAAATGGGTACGCCAAGTGGTCACACCGATCAACGCGACAAGGGCGAGGATCAGAAGCTCAGGCCTGTTTCTTAATAGTTTGACGATCATCTCTACTAATTCGAGCCATCGGTTTACGGCCTCTGTAGAGTTTAGGACAGATGCCCAAAAATCAAAAAGGACACGATCAGAATATGCGCCCTTTTTGCATTTACCTGGCTCCGCAGGTAAACGTAACACTCCCAACAAGGATTTGACCGGCGTTTGATCAAAGCCGTTATTTCTTGGACCTCTTGATCTTGAGCCTCAGCACCTAGTCAAATTTACCTACTTTCTGTTTTGTTGATATGGCGAGCCGGACGCCGAGATCTTCGCGTTCGCCCTATCAACCGAAGGTCTTCCGGGTGCGGTTAGGATGTTGGTTTCGATCTTACCGGTAAGTTTATGGAGCGAAAGTGTCTGTGGGGATACTTATCGCATTTCACACGCGATAGGACACAAGTTCAAATCTTGTAGACGGCTCCACTGTTCTCAGTAAGTTCGGGACATTCTGAAATGCCCCTTTTTATATTTCCACCCAAATTTCCACCATATTAGTTTAGTTTTCTGGGATTCTGTAATGAAATCGAAGAGAATTTCAACCGAATATTACTGGAACACGGCGGTGATTCGCACTGTTATATCGCAAAAGTAAGTCGTTCTAATTGAGGACATTATGCGTTTGATGGGTTCACCTCTGATCTCCGGATTGGTTCTTTTGGTCTTTTGTTTTCCCGCTCTGTCACATGGACAGGTTACGGGTCAGCCGGGAGTGCGCGCTTCGGAATCCTATCGGATCCGCCAGGGGGATAAACTGAGCGTCAAGTTTTTTGCTCACTCTGAGCTTAACGAACCCAATCTGTTAGTTCGCCCTGACGGGTTCATAAGCCCTCAGATAATCGAGGAGATTCGTGCCGAGGGGAAAACCGTCGCCGAACTTAAGAAGGCACTCGAATTGGCCTATAACGAAATACTTCTACAGCCGATCATCACAGTTTCGGTTGTTGACTTTGTTACACCTCGGATATTTGTGGGCGGTCAGATCACTAAGCCCGGACGCTACGAAATTCGCGAGGCAGGCACGCTTGTACAGGCGATATTTCTCGCCGGCGGATTTACGCCTGATGCCCGAAGGTCAATGGTCTTGCGAGCACGACCAAACAGTAGGGGCGATTGGGATATCGAGATCGCAAACGTCCTGAAGATCCTTGATCCAAAAATTAAAGAAAAGGATCTACCGCTACAGGACGGCGATTATATATTTGTTCCGGATTCAAAAATGTCACAGATAAACAAGGCTGTTGATACGTTTAGAGGTTTTTTGCCACGAATTTTTTAAGTTCAAAATTTGCGAAAGATGAAGCACTCGAGTCGAAGGACATATCAAGCAAAAACGCGGCCAAGGCCCATGCGGCATAAGCTGCTGATCTCTACAATCTTTCTGATGGTATTGATCACCGGTATGGCGGCTACCTTTCTCATCACTCCTAAATATGAGGCCACGATGAGCATCCTTGTCTCAAAAGCCAAAGTAGACCCTCAGATAACGGCAGCCGACAAGAATGTTGATATCACCCAAACGGCAGTCAACGATGCGGAATTTAATTCCGAGCTTGAGCTTTTCAAAAGCCTTGACGTGATCACGAGTGTTGTTAAGGATATCGATCTGGTTAAAGATCGAAAGCCCAAGGAAGATACCTTGCTTAGCAAATGGCGGGGTCGGATCAAATCGTCGATCTACAATCTGATATCCAGCAACTCAGATGAGGGTGAAAGACCCAGCGAATCTACTGACGATCTGAATCTTGCTCTGGAAAAGACAGTCAACATGGTGGCCGGAAATCTTGAGGTCGTTCCAGTCAAAAAATCACGGGTTATTAAGGTCACATATACGGACACTGACCCAATTCGGGCGAAAAAGACACTCGACGCCATTTATCATAAATTCGTCGATCTTCACGTCGAATTGAACGAAAAGGGTACCACCCAGGTGTTTGATGAACAGACCGGGAAATTTAGTCAAAAGCTGAGCTTCGCAACCGATAATTTAAAGAATTTTGATACCCAAAACGGTGTGATCGGTGCGGATATAGCCACCCAGCAAGGATTGCTGCAACGGCAGCTTTCGGAAACCCAAGGACAGGTAAGCGCAACCAGAACACAGGTCAGTGAAACCGAAAAGAGGATCGTATCGCTAAAATCTAAGATCGCTGCCGAGCCGCAACAGATCCAAACCGGATGGGTTTCCAAGTATGTTCCGGCTTTGGACAAGATCAAAGAGGAGCTGATCCAACTGGAACAGCAACGAACACAGCTCCTGCAGAAGTATCAGCCCAACAGCAGATTCGTCAGGGAAAATCAAGAGCGGATCGATCAGCTGAAGAGGACTTTGGCAGCGGAAACGGCCAATCCACCGCAGGAGAAATCTTTTGCACTGAACGACCTTCGCCGAAAACTCGAGGCCGAACTCCATGAAGCCCAGACATCACTCGCCGTTTTAAAGGACCGCGAAAAGACGCTCGTTGGACAGGCGGCGCAATTAAGCGGCGAGGTTACTTTCTTAAATTCAAAAAGTATTGAGAGAACCGGCCTTGAACGCCAAAGAAGCTTAAATGAAGAGGCCTATCTTTTGTACGAGAAGAAATCTCGAGAGAACGAGATCGGCCAGGTATTGAATAAAGAGCGGATCATGGACTTTGCGATCGTTGATCCTCCCAGAACTGATGGCGAGCAAAAGAACCCGAAACCCCTTCTTAACCTACTGGTGCTGTTAGGCGTTGGCACTATGGCTGCATTTGCGGGAGCCGTAATACTAGAGAAATTCGTGACCCGCGGTTACGACAACGATTTTGTTAGGGATCCACAGGAAATTGAAGGACGGTTGAACGTACCGCTCCTTGCAGCAATACCGACGATCCATATATCCGAATTGACAGGCGTGCAGAACGTTTCAAACCGGCGAGCCTTACTGGCATCCGGAGAGGATAGTCCGGCGTAGCCTATGCCGGTGAAGATATGAAAGAGAGACTGCGAGCATCCCTACTTTTCATTTACAAGTTCCTAGACCTAACGGCTCTGGGCGTCGCGCTGTACCTCGCTTTTTACTACGGGGGACCCGTTGGCACGAAGTACATCGAGCGGGCAGTGTTAGGCCCAACAGTTGAAAGCACACTATTCTTCGTAGGCGTTTTTGCTAGTTGGATGTTCATGCTCTCGTCATTCTGGCTGTACAGATCCAAACGATTGGCAAAGTTAGTTGATGAGTTTGGTGACGTCCTACGCGCGGTCGTGTTTTCGACGCTGATTTTGGCGACACAGATATTTTTGGCCGAATGGTCGGTCTTTCCAAAAAGATTTCTCCTGATCTTCGCCGTCGGTTCTTTTTGTTTTCTTTTCGTCATACGTCTCTTTAAGCGAAGAGTCCTTACCCAATTTAGGCTTCACGGGCGGAACCTGCGGTCTGTAATTGTCGTCGGTGCCGGCAGTCGCGGCCAAAAGATCGTGGAACTGATCCGTGACAACCCAGAGGTCGGTTATCAATTTGCCGGTTTTGTTGATGATCTGCAAGTTCCCGGCGTGATCGGCAACCTTGCTCAGGTCTCGTCGATCCTGGCTAAAAATGTGATCGATGAGGTCATCATTTGCCTCCCGGTCAAGACGTTTTACGATCAGATACAGTCGATTGCGGAGGTGGCAGAGGAGCAAGGGATCACGGTTCGGATCCATTCTGACCTCTTCAACCTTAAACTGTCACGTGCAGTCGCGGGCGAGATCGGCGAGGCTCCGATCCTGTCGATATATGCGACACGGCTGTCAGATTGGCAAGCTTTTGTTAAAAGCTCGATCGATTTTGTCGGTGGACTGGCTCTATTGTTATTGCTTTCCCCACTGATGTTGATGATCGCCTTAGCAATAAAACTTACGTCGCGCGGGCCGGCCCTTTTTATTCAGGAACGTGTCGGCCTCAATAAACGGCGATTCAGGATGTTCAAGTTTCGAACTATGTCCGTTGATGCTGAATCGAGGCAGCAGCTTCTGGAAAACCTCAACGAAGCCGATGGGCCGGTATTCAAGATGAAGGACGATCCGAGAATTACTGGAATCGGGAAATGGCTGCGAAAAACAAGTCTCGACGAACTGCCGCAGCTCATAAACATCGTACTCGGCGATCTGTCCTTAGTTGGGCCTCGGCCACTGCCGGAGCGTGATTTTAGGAGATTTAATAAGCTTTGGTTCAACCGCAGATTCAGTGTTAAGCCCGGCATAACCTGCATTTGGCAGATCTCGGGCCGCAGCGGTACCAGCTTTGATAAATGGATACTTCAGGACCTGGAGTATATCGATAACTGGTCGCTGGCGCTAGACATTAAGATCCTATTCAAGACCATACCGACGGTAGTTCGCGGAACCGGTGCAATGTAGCCATGAACCCACGTGCAGGCGGAAAACATTCGCCAAATATTGAAAGCCTAAAATGGATCGCTCTAATAGCGGGACTTGGTTTAGCTGCGGGCGTACTTGGTTTGTCGGTCGCCGCGGCAAGTGGTGGTTCGACGATCAACACTGTAGCTGTCGGCGGGATGCTTCTTATCGCGATCGGCGGCTTGATCTCGTGGGCGCTCGAACTGCCGGTTATCGGTGTTGTCCGTTATGCCTTTATCGCTTCGTTCTTTTTCAAAAGTGATCTGACCATTTTCAAGATCGATGAGATAGAAGACCCTTCTGGGTTGAACGTTTCGTTTACCCTCGCTCTCGGCCTTGTACTCGTTATTTACGACTACTTTACCGATGAGGATCAAGAAAGGGTATTTCCGTTTTCGTTTTCGATCCTTATGGCCGGGTTGTTTGTTTTTTCCGCGATCTCGGTAATATACTCCGGCGCATCATCCCTAGGCGGTTTCTCGCTTTTGTCATTATGTACGTCGATCCTGATCACTTATGCCACGGCGTCACACTTTGCCCGGCGGGAACGGATAGTTCAACTGATTGTGGGCATTGGGATCGGAGTACTTATAACCGGGATCGTGGCATTCACCCAAAATACATTCGAGTGGCCAACAAATCTGCCTTATCTGGGGACAGGAACTGAAGGCGAACAAGCTGGTACGCAAAGCATCGAACTTTCGCGTGTTCCTGCCTTTCTTCGTACGCCGAACGGAATGGGATGGGTAATATCATGTTTGGTTCCCGTTGTCCTGGCTCCCGTGATCTGCCGCATTAAAGATTTTTCCTTCGTGCAGCGCGTCTTCGTATTATTCGCCGGCTTTGCGGGCGTCGTCGCAGTAATATTGTCACTTGCTCGTGGAAGCTGGGTCGGTCTGGTTGTTGCGATCGGGCTCATGGTCATGCTCGGTTGGTACCGGCTTTCGCGCGGTGAACGGCAAATGTACTTCGCCTCGGTCGCGGCGATCCTGATCTTGGCGTGCGTTCTGTTAACACCCTTTGCAACACGTATTTACGACCGGCTGATTGAAGACGATGGGGGTTCAGCATCCATTCGTGTGCCGCTGATGGAAAATGCCCTGCGAATGATAGAGGATAATCCACTCACGGGTGTTGGGCTAAACGGTTACCGGACAGAGATGACGAGGTACGACGAGACCGGAATATTTGTCTCGCAAGTTTTCCCGAACCCCGTACACAATGTTTTTGCACATGTCACGGTCGAGGCGGGTGTCCCGGGTGGGCTCATCTTTTGTTTACTACTACTTTTCGCTTTCTTTGAATGTCTCAAGGGAATGACGAGGCATGATCGACTAATCTTCGGTCTCGCACTTGGCTTATCGGTCGCCCTTATTGCTTTCGCTATTTCCGGTATCAAGGAGCCTGCCTCCCTCGGATCCGTCAGGCCTCCAATGCGGACTTTCTTTCTATTACTCGGTATAGTCATGGCCCTCAGCAGAATGCAGCGGACCCTTTCCTCAGGCCGGTACTCGCTTATAAGAGAATGAACAAAGGCCTACAAAACGAAGAGGCGGGTTCGACTGCACAATTGAGCCGCAGCGTCGGCTGGATAACCTGGTCCGGGCTGGTGAACATTGCCAACAGCGTTGCCGTTTGGATCTTCATGGCGAGAATGCGCGATGTCGATGAGGTCGGCCGCTTTGCCATCGTGATGGGCGTTTACGCCCTCTTTAACACGATCGTGTCGCTCGGCCTCATGAATTATCTGATCAACGAGATAAGCCGACGTCGAACCATAGGTATCGATGGCACAGGCTCCGTGCACGAATTCCTGAGCAGTGCCGCTGTATTTTTGTTGATCTCCGGCATATTTTTCGCTGTCGTCATGTCGGTAACCGGCTTTGCGTTGAGCGAGAGCTGGGAAGTACGGATTTCCACGCTCTTGCTAAGTCCGGCGCTGATACCGACGGGACTTATCACCCTCGTAGAAGCATCATCTATCTCGTTCGGGCGAGCACGGCTCGTAGCCAAAGCCACCACCGTCGAGAACATCCTCCGAACCGTTATACCACTCGGCTTTATAGTAGCGGGTTTCGATATGTGGGCGATCTGCGCGTCTTTTGCCGTGGTCAGGTTCATTGCCCTATTGGTCTATTTGTTAGCTGCGCGAGGCCACCTTGCAAGGTTTCAATTCAGCAACTTTGAGTTTCATTCCATATTGGCGATCTTCCCAACGTTCGCAGGGACAATAATCTTCGCCTCGATAAACTGGCAGGCTTCGCTGCTACTGCTGGGATATATCAGTACTGAGGCCGAGACCGCAAAGTATGGTACCGCTTCGCGTTTTCTGGTTCCGGCTTCGATTTTGATGGCAAGCTACGCCAGCGTCATTCAGCCAAGCGTCGCCCGATATGCCACTCAGATCAAGGAGCAATTAGGTTCATATCTAGCGAAAACGGCGAGAATTCCGCTTATCTTAGCGACGCTTGCCGCAATTGCTTCACCGTTTCTCTCACGTCCGATCTTGGCGTACATGTTCGGCCCAAGCTATGAGGCCGCGAGTTCGACGTTGAATATTCTGGCATTGAGCATGATTCCGTTTTGCCTCGTTATAGTGTCGGCTAGCGGCCTAGTCGCTACCGGCTCACAACGTGTTGATCTTTTCGCAAATGTTATCGGTGCAGTTGTTTGTATTGGTACAGGAGCCATCCTGATACCACGTTACGGAGCCGTCGGGGCGGCGGCGGCTCAATTGTTTTCTTTTCTTTCGATGGCTTTGGTTGATGTCGCGTATTTATCCAGAAACTTAGGCGGAATTCGTATTGGGCGCGCTTCTTCAGTATCCACAGCGGGCTTGGTACTGATATACGCGATCGTCTGGAGATTCTAGTTTTTAATCTGGTTATGGGCAGAATTGTCAAAAATCTATTACTGAGTTCGGCTGCCGCGTTGCCGAGGACTGACGGAGCCCTTCCCGTGGTCAAAGGTGTGGCTGCGGCTGCAACAAATAAGCTTCGAATCCTGATGGTCGGGATGCACCTGACAAAAACGCGGGGCGGTATAACCACTCTCGCAGCAGACATCCTTACTTCAGACCTAAAGGCCGATCATGATCTTACGTACATTGCATCGCAGGCGGAGGATCTCGGAGGAATCGGGAAGGCTCTTATGGCTGTGGCGGCAACGCTGCGGTTTGTTGCTCAGTGCATTCTGAAACGGCCGCAGCTCGTTTACGTTCACATTGGTAGCAATGCGAGTCTCTATCGTGAGTCTGCATTCGTCGTTTTGGCCCGTCTGTTTCGGCTGCCGGTAATAATGCATTTTCATGCCGGAGATGTCCACCTATATATGGCCCGGCAGTTGAAAGCCGGGAAATGGTTTATCCGATCGGCATTTGGCCTGAGCAGCCGCGTCATTGCGGTTTCCAATGAATCGGCGCGGCAACTTGCTGAATTAAACGATGGACTACAGATCACCATCGTTCCAAATGTAATAGATACGACGGCCTTCCTGGCGAACCACCAACCGAAAAAATCAGACGACGGGCCAATCAAACTGCTATTTGTTGGCGCCGCCGGAAAACTAAAAGGCGAGAAAGATCTTGTAGAGGCATTGGCGCTTGTTAAGGAGGCAGGTCTCGACGTTCGGGTTTCGTTCGTTGGCTATCGGACCGAAGGACTGGCCGATATCTGCCGCTCAATGGGTCTAACCGATTTGATCGACCACCTCGGACCGGTCGCAATGGATAAAAGACTCGATTTTTATCGGAATGCCGACATCTTTGTCTTGCCGACCTATGCCGAAGCCATGCCGATCGCCGTTATCGAAGCCATGGCAGCGGGTCTGCCTGTGATCACGACGGCAGTCGGCGGGATTCCCGAGATAATACACGATAACGTGGAGGGATTTCTTGTCGAATGCGGTGGCGTAAGAGAGATCGCAGAAAAGATATTGCTCCTGTCGCGGGATAAAGCAAAACGTATCGAAATGGGCTCAAACGGCCGCTCCAGGATTCTTAGTCAAATGAATTTTGATCGCTACATCAAGAGTTTGCGGACCGAAATAGAACACACCCTGAGTAATCCGAAAAAGAGTATGCCGGTTTCACTACTCGCTAAACGTTCAATCAAATCCCTGGCGTCGATAGCTAAGGCTGGCCTTGGATATCCGCGCGTTTCGGCTGGTTCCGTGAACATTCTTGCCTATCATCGCGTCGTCGCGGATATCGGAAAGGCCGAACGGGAAGCAATTTACGGGATTGTCGTTTCAAAAGCGACGTTCCGGCGGCACTGCGAATTGTTACTCCGCAAATATGATGTCGTGTCGCTGGAAACCGCAATGCGCTCTGCGGGCGATAGGCGAAACGCTACCCGACCAATGGCCGTCATCACTTTTGACGACGGATATGTTGATTTTTACGAAGAAGCTTTTCCTGTCCTAAAAGAACTTGGGCTACCAGCCACCGTCTTTCTGCCTACTGATTACATAGGCCAGCCAAAGCCGCTCGCACACGATCGGATGTACTGGCTACTAAAGCTAGCACTCGCAGGATCTGTGCCAATGACGGCAGCGTTGCTAAAAGCCGGTGTTGCCGCAGATATCGCGGCTGAATTTTCGGGATCGGGCGATCTCCTTTATTTGACCGATAAGTTGGTTTATTTGCCAAATGAACTACGCGAAATGGCCATCATCGAAATGGAAAGTGAACTCGGCGAGAAGTTCGAAGAATATCCAAAGGAATATCAGCTTCTTAACTGGGAAATGGTTCGTGAAATGGCTAGAAATGGAATCGATTTCGGCGGCCATACAGCAAATCACGTGATCCTGCCTTTGGAAGTCAATTCCGTAATGAAGAGTGAAATCGATCGATGCAAACATACTCTCGAAAACGAACTTGGAAAAAAGGTTGCCTCATTTGCCTATCCAAATGGCGAGTATAACGACTCGATACGGCAGATGGCTGCAGATGCTGGATTTAGTCTGGCCGTTACGACACAAACCCGGATAAACACATCTGACGCCGATCTGATGGCGTTGGGACGAACGAGTCTTTGCGAAGAGTCAACACGCGGCATTGGCGGTCAGTATTCTCACGGCGTTGCTGAGCTTAGGTTAGGAGTTTAATGATATGGAACAAGCGATAAATTTTTTTAGAACACACTTTGGGCGTGTAAGTTCAACTGATTCGGAACTGAAGACTGAACCGGATTTCCTTGAGCGCTCGACGGACACACCTTCAAATTTAATCTCGTTTGGGAGAAGAAGAGTAGTAGGCGGCTTGGTTGTCTTGGCCACAATTTTGTTTGCCGCCAATCTAGCGGTCCTGATCGCTGACTACCTCACCGGCTATGACCTGAAGACGGTTCAAAGACTCGCCAAGGTATTTAGTGTTGACTATGAATTAAATGCACCGGCCTTTTTCAGTACTTTGATCCTGCTTTTTTCATCAGTGCTTTTGGCGGTCATAACATACTTTAAGCAAAAACAGCGAGATCAATACGTCTGGCATTGGGCGGTTCTATCCTTCGGCTTTCTCTTTATGGCTTATGACGAAATGGCATCAGCGCATGAAAAGCTGGTCGAACCAATGCGTGCGCTTCTAGCCGAAAATAATCCAGGAGTCTTTTATTTTGCGTGGGTGGTCCCGGGCATCGTTTTGGTTACGATCCTCGGATTCTTTTTTCTTAGATTTTGGTGGAAACTTCCACCAAAAACCCGC
>JBGTII010000105.1:0-2647 GCA_041745735.1 Pyrinomonadaceae bacterium
GGTGCTGTTTTGGAGTTTGATATAAAATGAGGTCGTCATGACAAAAGCCCCTACGAGGATCTTGCTAGTCGATGACGACGAGTCGCTTCGTCGGGTTCTTGAGTTCCAACTTACTGAGGCTGGCTACGACGTTATAAGCGAGAGTGACGGCAGGGAAGCCCTCAGACGTTATTCAGGCGAAGAATTTGATTGCGTAATCACAGATTGGCGCATGCCAAAGTTGAGTGGCTCGCAACTCGTCAGCCAGGCGACCGCGATAAACAGCGAAATCCCTATAATTGTTATTACCGCTTTTGGCGATGTCGAGACGGCAGTAGAAGCGATGCGTGGCGGTGCGTTTGATTTTATTACCAAACCCTTTAACCGGCAGGACATCCTGCTAACAGTTGAAAAAGCCCTGAAATACGGTCGTGCCCTTGCGGAAAATCGCCGGCTCCGGCGGCAGGTCAATGAGAACTTTCGGATCGAGAACGTAATTGGCACCTCTGAAAGGATGCGAGCGGTTTTTGATCTTGTTGAACGGGTGTCTAAAACCAATGTAACGGTTCTTATTGAAGGTGAATCAGGAACCGGTAAGGAGTTGATAGCGAAGGGAATCCACGCTTCGGGAACACGTCGTGACGGCGCGTTTATTGCCATTAACTGTGCGGCGATACCGGAAACACTGATCGAGGCTGAGCTTTTCGGATACAAGAAGGGGGCGTTTACGGGTGCCGTTGGCGAATCGAAAGGTAAATTCGAGGAAGCAAATGGCGGCACATTATTTCTGGATGAAATCAGCTCGATGCCGCTCCAATCACAAACACGGCTTTTGCGGGTACTGCAAGAGCAGGAGGTTACACGCTTAGGTGAAAACAGTCCGCGCAAAGTAGATGTCCGGATAATTGCCGCAACTAACGAGAATCTTCCTGAACTCATAAAGGAATGTACGTTTCGTGAGGATCTTTACTATCGTCTTGCGGTGGTGCCGATCATGATCCCCCCACTTCGGGCGCGGCGAGAAGATATACCGGTCCTAACCGAATTTTTTGTAACCAGATCCGCATCAAAACACGGCTTAAAACCGCCAAAAGTCGCCCGCGAGGTATTCAAATTATTTTTCGATTACCCATGGATGGGAAATGTTCGAGAGTTGGAGAACTTGGTTGAGCGGATGGTCGTACTCTCGGACGGCGATACGCTGACTCAAGACGATATACCTGAGAATGTAAGAAAACCCGTGTCGACAGACGGGGAACTCTGGTTTTCGCTGCCTGCCGACCCTATAAACCTTGACGATCTGGAACGAGAGATAATCCGTACATCACTCGCAAGGCATGATGGAAATCAGTCGCAAACATCAAAATATTTAGGGATCACCCGAAGCGCCCTCATGTACCGAATGCAAAAATACGGCTTGGAATAGATGGATACGGAATCTTTCAACATTACGTCCTCCAGAAACCGGTTGTACGTTTGGATAGTCATCGGCATAACAATCCTACTTGTAACCGGGCTGCATTTCCTGACTCCAACCGATCAAATCGTTTGGCACGAGATATATCAGCGCATTTATTACGTTCCGATAATAGCGGCCGCCTTGCTCTTTGGCTTGAAAGGCGGGCTAGCTGCGTCACTTTTCACAACCGTCGTTTACTCTCCGCATATTTATTTACATTGGCAGCACGGCCACTTCGACTATTCGATCAATCAATACGCCGAAATCGTAATTTTCAACCTTGTTGGCGGAATAATGGGAGCGCTCGGTGACCGCCTCAGAAAAGCCCGTGAGCGGGCCGAACATAATGCCGAAGAACGCCGCCAAGCTTTCGAGGAACTCCAAAAAACGTTTCAACAACTGTTGCAGGCCGAAAAACTATCATCGCTCGGCGAACTCTCAGCCGGAATTGTCCACGAAGTTCGAAATCCGCTCGCCTCCATAAAAGGAGCAATTGAAATATTAGAAGACGAAATTGCTCCTGACAGTCCGCGGCGTGAGTTCAGCGATCTGGCGAAAAGTGAGATCAACCGGTTAGATCGCCTTGTTGGTGAATTTTTGCGCTTTGCCCGCCCTACGGCGCCATTAAAAGCGTCCGTCGATCTTAATGCGCTGGTCGAGTCCGTGGTCACGTTAATTGAGCAACAGGCGGCGCTGCAATCGGTGACGATCGTACAAGATTTGGGTAGGGACATTCCATCCGTATTTGTGGACGCCGAGCAAATAAGGCAGGTTTTGCTAAATCTGGCGATAAATGGCTTACAGGCGATGGCTCAAACAAATGGCCATAAGCATATCCTGACGTTTAGGACTTTTGAGCGGGACGGCTGCAGCGTGGTCGAAGTTTTGGATTGCGGGTCCGGAATCGAAGCCCAGAATATTTCGAAGATCTTTGACCCGTTCTTTACCACCAAAGAAAAAGGCGTCGGACTCGGCTTGTCCATCGCCTACAAAATCGCTACGCAGCACGGCGCATCATTAGATAGTGAGAATGACGCGGGCGGAGCAAGATTCAGGCTGATATTTGCGCGGTCCAGTTCGTGAAAGATTTATGAGATCTCTGAGTGCATCATTAACTGGTTCCCTGTATTGAGAAACGGCTTTTCGCAGGGAATATCGTGCGCGTTGATGTTATATTAAAGCGTGGTAGTAGATCGCTTATGGTTCGTT
>JBGTII010000106.1:0-2219 GCA_041745735.1 Pyrinomonadaceae bacterium
ACGCTCTTAAAATTTTCATTTGTGAAACTTGCTCATTTTTGTTTCATTTGACCACGGCGGCAAACATAAGGCACTGTTCCGGCAACTAATCTGTGTTGCTCATATAGCTATACGATGAAAAATTTTAATTTATTCAAGAAAGTTGTCTTTATTGCCGTCATCATGGCCGGGACTGTCCTGTTTGCCGCAAGCGAATCTTTTGCCCAATCTGCCCCCAAACAGGAAAAGCTCCTCAACGGCCTCAAGGTGCTGCTCTGGAGTGACCCAAAAGCCGATAAGGTAATGGTCAGGCTGCGCATCCATTCCGGTGCGGCATTTGACCCTCAGGGCAAAGAGGGCGTGATGCACCTGCTCGCGGATAATATTTTTCCAAATGAAGCTGCCCGCGATTTTTTTGTCGAGGACCTCGGCGGCAGTCTGGAGATCTATACGGGTTTCGACTATATCCAGATAAATGTCTCGTCAAAAGCCGGTGATGAATATTTGACGATGCTCGAAACGCTCTCGACCGCCGTCGCCAACCCCACGATCGACAAAGAAACAACCGCAAAACTCAAAACTGCCCTGCTCGCGAAACTAAAGATAATGGAAGCCGATCCGGCATACGTCGCCGACCGGGCTGCCGCTAGACGCCTTCTGGGAACTTTTCCTTACGGACGGCCAATTCTGGGCACCTCAGCTTCGGTCCAGACACTTGATTTTGCTGATCTGATCGATGCCAAACAGCGTTTTCTCGCGGCTGACAACGCGACCATCACGATATCCGGTAACTTTGACCGTGCACAGGGTTACAAAGCGATACGACGCTATTTTGGCAGTTGGCTCAAATCCGATAAACGCGTGCCGTCGTCATTTACACAGCCTGAAAGTCCGCCCACTGCCCTAATGACCGTCGCGTCACCAAGCAAAGATGTCGGAGCTCTCCGATTTGCAATTCGCGGCGTCGCCCGTAATAGCAAGGATCTGGCGGCCTCAATGGTTTTTTCTAACATTCTCGAAACCCGGCTAAAGGCCCGCATCCCCGCCGCTCATACTAACGATGTCTTCGTCCGAAATGAGCCTCACACGCAACCGGGGATCATCTTCATCGGCTTTGCCGCCGGCAAAAATGAGGTCGGTAGCAGCAACGGAAAGATCGAGGCCAACGACCTAATCTCGAAAGCTATTGCCGAACCCGTCACCGAGGCTGAATTTCAGGCGGCACGTTCCACCGTTTCAGCCGAGTGGGCAAAACGTGGGATCGAGCAATTTTGGCTTGATCTCGACACTTATAAACTGGTGTCGGTCGATGCCGATAGATCGATGTTTGACAAGGTTTCGTTTGACGATGTCCGCACCTACGCTGAAAAAGCACGGTCATTGCCGCTCGTATCCTTGCTCGTAAATACACCCGCTAAATAAATAATGCTCGCAACGACAGACGCTAAAGAAGCGGCACATTCGCACGCCGTCAAGGAAATGTTCTCCGGTATTGCTGGCCGATACGATCTGCTCAATCACGTCCTGTCGCTCAACATCGACAAACGCTGGCGTCGGCGGGTGCGGACTTTGCTTCAGCCTATTCTCGACAATAAAGACGCGGTCTTGCTAGATGTCGCATGCGGCACGGGCGACCTGTCTCTTGAGCTTGCTCAAAATGGAAATGCTAGTGTGATCGGGACCGATTTCTGCCGCCCAATGCTTGCCCTTGCTCAGGAAAAGAACGGCATTACAACCGCGATACCTTACGTCGAGGCAGACGCGATGCAGCTTTCGTTTGCTGATAACAGTTTTGACGCCGTTACGATCGCTTTTGGTTTGCGTAATCTGCCAAATCACCAAAATGGATTAAAAGAGTTGAACCGCATTCTCAAACCCGGCGGCACGCTTGTTATTCTCGAATGTTCACATCCTCCGCTGCCGGGCTTCCGGCAGCTATATCATTTCTATTTCGGACGCGTGCTGCCGCGTATCGGCGGGCTTGTCAGCGGTTCACGCGGGGCGTATGAATATCTGCCCGACAGCGTTTCTAAGTTTCCTGAACAAAAAACTCTCGTCGCGATGATGGAAAAAGCCGGTTTTTCTGCGGTCAAATATCAAAATCTCACCGGCGGCATTTCCGCCATCCATTCGGGCATTAAGGCTTAGTATTAGGGGCTGAGTTTGAGATAACGGGCTCTTAATTATAAAATCTGTTGTGCTCACCGGCACATCCGAATGAAATATCGCTTTTTGAACAT
>JBGTII010000107.1:0-11346 GCA_041745735.1 Pyrinomonadaceae bacterium
GCAAAACGACATTCATAATTATTTTGTCGGTTATAAGTTCACGTCAGCAGAGTTTGCGATCTACGCATATGGTTGTTTTCAGATCCCGCTTGTGACAATGCTGGCGGATTCCGTCACGTCGGTGCTTATCCCCCGCATGAACGCCCTCCAACAGGCCGGTGACCGCGAAGAAATGATTCGGTTGACCGCCCGTGCGATGCAAAAACTGGCGTTCTTTTACTTTCCGATCTATGTGTTTTTGATGATCACCGCAAACACATTTATCATCACCCTATTTACCAGTGAATATCAGGCGAGTGCGTCAATACTCGTCATAAATCTAACGCTGCTGCCATTTAGCATACTTATCACTGACCCGATCGTGCGGTCGTTTAAGGAGCTCGGACGCCTTTTTCTCGTTGTCCGAGTAGTTGTGTTGGCTCTAATGATAGGCATTTTGTACTACGGCCTGGGATATTTTGGATTGACCGGGATGATAGCCGTGGCAGTCGGTGCGATCTTGCTCGAACGGGCCATCACGGAGACGATGGTCATCCGCAAACTTGGTATCGGGTTGCAGCATTTGCCCCTGCTGAAAAACGTCGCGAAAACGGCAGCGGTATCTTTACTTGCCGGAGCGGTAACGTATCTTGTCTATAAGAATGTCAACGTTTATCTGCTCGGCGTCGGCGAGCATTTTGCCGAAGAGGCGTTTACGACGCATGAACTCAGTACACTCAATTTCTTTGGCGGCAGCCTGGTCCTGCTGATATCGGCGCTCGTTTTTATACCGATATACCTGCTCGCGGCCAGTTTTTTTGGCATTATCGAGGACGACGAAAAGGACGCTGTAAAACGAGTGTTTCGACGCTTTTTACCCCGCCGCATTATCCCTGTCGGCAGCGAGCAATAAACTAAGATGGCTGCGAGCGAACCAACATTCCTAACAAAACTGAATTGGAACTTACCGTGGCTCGTCCGGTATCCGGTGTCGCGTTTGAGATCGATGCTCGAGCAGACGGCCTTTGAGAAAAAGCACATCATCATCACGGTCGCGAACCACTTTGAACCGGCGTGGAGCGAAAACGGGATGGTCGATCACAAGTCACAGATCGAGCGCCTCGAGGCTTATCATAAATTGGCTCGTGCGACGGGCGAGGCGACCCGCGATGCCGACGGGACAAAGTTTCGCCACACAAATTTTTACCCGGCGGAGCAGTATCACCCGGAGATCTTAGACATCATGTCCGAGATGCAGGCCGAGGGGCTTGGTGAGGTCGAGGTGCATCTGCACCATGGCGTCGAACAGCCGGATACGGCGGAGAATCTGCGTAACGCACTTGTCGATTGTCGCGACACGCTCGCCGAACGGCATAGGTGCCTCTCGCGAATGGATGGTGCTGGCGACCCAATGTACGCGTTCGTCCATGGCAATCTCGCGCTCGCCAACTCTTGCGGCGGACGGTTTTGTGGTGTCGATAACGAGATGGCAATCCTCCGCGAAACTGGATGTTACGCAGATATGACGCTGCCTTCAGCGCCTGATCAGTCGCAGGTCGCGGTGATAAATCAGATCTACGAATGCGGCTTGCCGTTAGACAGGGCAGTACCCCATCGAACCGGCAAGCGGCTTTCCGTAAATGGAAACGCCCACCAATTACCACTGATATTTACCGGGCCGCTTGTATTTAACTGGACCCGCACGATCAAAGGCATTCCGGTGCCGCGTGTCGAAGATGGTGCGTTGACGGCGAATCAGGGTTTGAACGCTGCCCGTTTCAAACGCTGGCGATCGGCAAATGTAACGGTCGCGGGCAAGTCTGACTGGGTCTTTGTAAAGCTTTATTGCCACGGATTTTTCGATCACGATCAATCGACATGCATCGGCGAGGACGCCAAGCGGTTCTTTAACGAGATGATCGAGGCGGGTGTAAAGTCGGGCAGTTACGAGGTGCATTTTGCGTCGGCGCGAGAGGCGTTTAATATTGCCTCCGCAGCAGCCGAGGGCAAACGAGGCGAGCCCGGCGAATATCGCGACCACCGTCTCAGATCGATAATGACGGAAACGGCGTAAAGGTTGATAATATGGCAGTTGAGGCGATGGCGAAACCGCTCGAAAAACTGAAAAAGCTCCGCAGCTGGGACGAGATACGAACCCGGGGCGGACAGGCTTTTTCTGTTTTTCGCGAGCAGAAACGCGTTCCTACAGTGCCCACTGATATAGAATTTGTCGAGTTGATCGATACCGCTCAGTTTGGTTCGGCACCGGTCATTGCCGAGACCCTTTGGCAGAAATTTTATAAGAACGGCGAGACGGGCTTTTTCCCCGCGTTCGCCGATCTCGAACAGACATCTGCGGCATTCAGATCTACCTTTAGTGAGTCTGCCGATAGTTTCATTGAGGCCGCCGAAGAGATACTCGAGGGCCGCATCGACCTGCTGGCATTTAAAAATCTCTACGTTGGGACACAGATCGACTGGCATCGCGAACCACTCTCGTCCAAGCGATCGCCGCTAAAGCACTGGAAAGAATTTGACGATCTTGAAACGGGTGAGACGGGCAACAAAAAAATTATCTGGGAGCTAAACCGCCACCAGCATTTCTTTACGCTTGGCGTCGCGTTTGTGTTGACGGGCGACGAACGGTTTGGGGCTGCGTTTGCCGATCAGCTTGAGTCCTGGATGGAGCAAAATCCGCCCGCGATGGGCGTCAATTGGTCGAGCAGTTTGGAGGTTTCGTTTCGTGCGATGTCGTGGATATGGGCGTTTCATCTGTTTCGTGAATCAGATCACCTTACGCCGGATCTATTCAAACGGGCCCTCAAATATCTCTTTCTACACGGCCGCCACATCGAGCAATATCTGTCGAAATATTACAGCCCGAACACGCATCTGACGGGCGAGGCACTGGGACTCTATTACCTCGGAACGCAGTTGCCGTTCTTCAAACGTGCGGAGCGCTGGCGAAAGCTCGGCGAGGATATCCTCTTTACCGAGGTGATGAAACAGATCCGCCCGGACGGCGTTTATTTTGAGCAAAGTACTTGGTACCAAAGATATACGGCGGATATTTACAGCCAATTTTCGATATTGCGTTCGCTGGATACGGAAGCAGGTTTTGACCTGCGCGGGCCAGAGTACGAAGAGCGGCTTGAGCTTGCATTTGACCACATGATGCACATGACAATGCCGGACGGCACGACGCCTCTGATCGGTGACGACGATGGAGGGCGAATGCTGCCGCTGACGCATTCGGCACCGGACGATTTTCGAGGAACGCTCGGCGTCGGCTCCGTTCTTTTTGACCGGGCGGATCAAAAGCAAGTCGCGGGATGTGCAGGCGAAGAGATATTTTGGCTAATGGGTGCAGCGGGCGTGGCCGCTTTTGAAGCTCACGCTACAGTAGAGCCTGCTACTGCGTCAAAGGGTTTTAAGGACGGCGGTTATTTCGTGATGCGTGACGGCTGGGATGACACCGACAATATGCTCATCGTGGATTGCGGCGAGGTCGGTTCGCTCGCGGGCGGCCACGGCCACGCTGACGCCTTTTCGATCGAGGTTGCGGTGCACGGCAAGACGCTGCTGGTTGATTCGGGTACCTACACTTACCACGAATCGCGCGACATGCGCGACCATTTTCGCTCAAGCATGGCGCACAATTCTCTGTCCATTGATGGGCTGTCATCGTCGGTTCCGGGTAATACATTTAACTGGAAAACACAGGCTCAGGCCACGCTGAAAACGTGGATACAAGAGGAACGTTTTGACCTTTTCGAAGGGTCACATGACGGCTATCAGCGGCTCGAACACCCGGCGACCCATCACCGCAGCATCCTCTTTCTAAAGAACGATTATTGGATCGTCCGCGACACCGTCGAGACGCTTGGCGAGCATGAATATGCTCTCAATTTTCACTTTGCCAACGGCGTAAAGACGGCGATCGGGGGCAATGGTGGCTTTGTCGGCGGCGACGATCACCGCATTTTTACCTTTGGTGACAACGGCGGGTGGCAACATAAAGAGAGCTGGATCTCAAACAATCACGGCAACAAGATCAACGCGCCGTTCATGCGTTTTGTCTCACGCGGGGCCGGAACACAAGAGTTTTTTACTATCATTTTGCCCGTTGGCATTGGCGTCGAACCTCCTGTTGTTATAGAAATGCCGACGCGTGGCGGGCGTTCCTTTATCATTAAATATAACGGTTACAGTGACCTATTTGTCTTTAACGACGAGCCCGGGCAGATGATCGAGACCGAAATATTTGCCACCGATTTCAAATATTCATGGGCACGCATGAGCGATGCCGACGCTCTGCCGGACGAGTTTATTATGATCGAGGGTGATAAACTGCGTGTTGATATGACCGATATTTTTGACGATTCGGTCGATGGCTACGCAGCGGTGCGTCGTCTGGGCGGCGAATTTTATATCAACGCAGCGAACGGCCGTCGCAAAACGCAGCTAAAATAAACACCGTATCAGGTGAAAAAACGCATACTACAATTTATCGGCAGCTTTCACCAAGGCGGTTCCGAACGCCAAGCGACGGCGCTTTCATGTGCGTTAAAAAGCGATGGGACGCACGACACATATGTCGCTACGCTTAATAACGAAGGCGTGTTGCGACCGACGATGGACGAAGCGGGTTTCACCGACATACCCGAATTTCCGCTGACATCTTTTTTCAACGCAAACTTTGTCCATCAGGTGCGACGCTGCGCGGCATACCTAAAAAAGAACCAGATCGACCTCGTCCACACTCACGATTTTTACACAAATGTTTTCGGCATGGCGGCGGCGAGTCTCGCGGGTGTAAAGGCAAAGGTCGCGTCAAAACGTGAGACGGTCGGGATGCGTTCGCCGGCGCAGGATGTAATAGAAAAATTGGCATTTGGCCGTGCGGACGCAATCGTCGCGAATTCCGCTGCGGTTCGCGATCATCTGTCCGCACGCGGCGTTTCACCGAACAAGATCGAGGTTATCTACAACGGCCTCGATCTGTCGCGATTTGATAACCCCGATATTAGCCGCGAGGAATTGGGGCTGCCGACAGACGAAAATATTCACTTTGTCACGCTCGTCGCAAACCTGCGTCATTCGGTTAAAAACGTCCCGATGTTTCTCCGTGCTGCAAAGCGTGTCGCAGAGGCTGTTCCGAATACGCATTTTGTCATCGCCGGGGAGGGCGAACTCAAAAGTGAGTTAAAGGCAATGTCCGTCGGCCTTGGAATAGGTGAAAAAGTTCATTTCATTGGTCGCTGTTCCGATATTCCCGGCCTGCTTTCGAAATCATCGGCATGCGTCCTTACATCTACAGCTGAAGGGTTTTCTAACTCGATCCTCGAATACATGGCAATCGGGAAACCGGTTATCGCGACAAATGTAGGCGGTGCCGCCGAGGCCGTTATGGAGGGCGAAACGGGTTATTTGGTGGCATCGGATGATGATGCCAAGATGGCAGAACACCTGATAGAAATGCTCAAAGATGATGCAAGAGCCGCGGCTTTGGGCAACGCCGGACGAGAGATAGTTCGAGATAAATTCTCAAACGACGCGCAGCTTCGCAACACGCTGCGGTTGTATAATTCGCTGCTAAACAGATAATGCCGCTGCACGTTTTACAACTCGGCCCCGTGCCACCGCCTGAGGGCGGCATCAGCCGCAATATGCTCGCGATTCGTGAGGAATTACGTGCCGTGGGGCACCGCTGCTCGATCATCGCGACATCAAAAAGCACCATAGAATCAAATGAACCTGACGTCTATCATCCGCGTTCAAAGGCAGCGTGGGTCGGACTCTTACGCAACCTTGACTACGACATCCTGCATCTGCACATCGGCGGTGAGTTGACCAAACGCGTTCTTGCGTTGGCATTTGCTTGCACGCTTTTCGGCGGCAAGCGGACGGTCCTGACACTCCACTCAGGTGGCTTTGCATCGACCGACTCGGCGAAAAATGCACATCCGTCTTCCCTGACGGGTCGCATTTTTCAGCGGTTCTCACGAATCATTGGAGTAAACGAAGATCTCGCTGATGTGTTTCGCCGCTATGGTGTGCGCCAAGAAAAGCTCTCCGTCGTCCTGCCATATTCGTTGAAAACTCCCGATGACAATATCAGCGTTCCGCCACCCCTAACTTCGTTTTGCACTTCACATTCGCCGCTGCTGCTCGCTGTCGGCGGACTTGAAAAAGATTACGATCCGCTGATGCAGATCGCGGCGATGCGGGATATTGTCCGTGACCTGCCAAACGCGGGACTGATGATCGTGGGCGGGGGTTCGATGCAGACGGAGGTTGAGGCTGCCATTCAAAAAAGCGGGTATGCCGACAATATCTATCTTACGGGAAATGTCGACCACGCTGTCACGCTTCACCTAATGAAAGATGCCGATATCGTTTTGCGGACGACGCTTTTTGATGGCGATGCGATCTCGGTCCGCGAGGCTCTGTTTTTAGGCACACCAGTAATTGCAACGGATAATGGAATGCGGCCAGACGGCGTTGAGCTGATCGGCGTTGGTGATGTCGTTGCGCTTGTGGAGCGAGTCAAGGATGTAGCGGGACGCGAAAGGCCGTTCAAAGTTCAGGAGCAAGCTGATAACGCAAATATTGCCAGGGTTTTAGCGATCTACAATGATCTCGCCAGTTGATCCGGTAAGGTCCAGGACTACATTTAAACTGTTTGCGATCATTGCGTCCGGCCGGACGTGGCTGTTGTAGTACGCAAAGTTATTCGCCATTATCTCCGTCCGCAAGGCTTTGTCCTCGATCAATCTCACCGCCGATGCTACCAGATCGCCCGCATCGCGAAACTCAATATAATTTTGCCCCGCTTCAAAATGTCCCGGCACCTGATAAACGAGCGGCTCGGACAATATCGCTTTTGAATGAGCAACATATTCCGCCAGCTTCCACCCGTTCGAACCGTTAAGCCCGACCGTCGCGACGCAGATCGGGAACCGTTTGAGTATCTCCAGATAGTTTCGTTTTGACGAGCTCGCGTCGTCAGGCAGTAGGGCGTTGCTAAAGTATTTTTTTGAGTAATCGTCGTGGGCGAGTCCGCCGTAGAACTTGTCACCCAACTCTTTACGCAGCACTTCGATACACTTTGCCCGAGTTTCATTAATGGCCTCGACCGCCGCCTTTTGTTTCTTAGATTCGATCTTTTCCGGGTTCCACGCGCGTGCCATAAACAGCACTCGCGGTGCGATGTCAGGATTGGGTGCGGCTTCAAGATTATCGATCCGTTCGGTCTCACGTTGCCGCAATAAGTTGTCTATCCGCAACCCTTTAAGTGTCGCCTTTAGCCGGTCCTTGCCGCTGTAAAATGCTGCCCGTTTGAGCTTAAAAACATCAAACTCGGAGCTTGCTACTTGATAGTTGAGTCCCAACGGAAACACCTTCCTTCTGTGTTCGAGCGTCGAGATAAATTGCGGGTCGAAGCTTCGCTTAAAGTAAAAGTCGCACTCGGCGAGGATCTCTTCGTCAATCCAATTCCAGTCGTGAGTGTCATAGCAAACGCGCGTCGTGCCGTTTATGATGACTGTCGTATTAAAAAATTTGTAGTTGACCCAGCGATCAACTCCGCGAGCTTTTTTTGCTTCGGACGGGATGGTCTGACGCAATGTGATCTTGCCTTCGCGATGCAGCCTCGCAAATCCGGTATAGATCTGCTGCAAATGTTCGACATCAGATCCTGCGATCATCTCGCAATTCAAATTCATATCGATAGATTATCGGGCAATGTCGGCGGAGGGAAGCGAGCAGCCGATATCGGTGTTATTTTTGCCCTTGCCTTTGAAGCGGCTGTTTGGAGCGAGACGGTAATCTCCTGTGGCGGGGTTAGTAAACCCGACAGCGTTCGTATCTTTGGCGACCATATTGTCGGGCGGAAATAGGTAATCCGACGACGGCACCTGGCGGTTATTGATAAAAATGTTGTTTTGAAACATCGCCCGCTCGACTGCCGATCTCATATCGCCAAGCCCGTGAATGCCGTAACTACCGTGGCCCGTGATGTTGTCCTGAAAGATGAAATTACGCGGCCGCGCGCTGTGAAATGTCGCGATATTGCCCTCGTTAAAGACCGTGTTGTTTGTGATCGTAATATCTTCGCCGTCCGCAACCTGCACAAAATAACCCGAACCGTCGAATTCGCCGGTGCCGATATCGAGAAACAGATTGTTAGTGATGGTCAGTCGTTTCAGCGTTTGGCTGGCATAAGTATCATCTTTGCCAAGAATGTTGATGCCCTCGCCGGAACCTTTGATAACGTTGTCGCGGATCGTCACGTCTTCAATAGTGGAGAACGGAGCACCGTCGTCCTGATTGCGAACGGTTACCCGAAGTGCGGAGCCTTCCCAATTATTTGTCAGCAGATTACCGGCAAAAACCACGCGTTTGGCATTTTTTAGCTCAAAGAGCGTTTTGGTCGTAACCTTTTTCTTCCACGCAAGCGGTTTATTAAGGTGGTTACCGCGGATCTCGATGTCGGACGGGATTAGGTCCGCACTCGCAGGATCGGCACCGCCAAACATAATATTTTCCGCACCGCCCTCGATATAGTTGTTTATGATCTTGATGTTTTTCGAGCCTGACCATCCGCAGATGCCCTGCGTCTCTTCGCTCGGGTATGCGATGCCCTCGATGTAGCTATTTTTTATTGTCGTGTTTGCACTGTTCAGAGCGATGCCGCGACGCGTTTTGCCCGACTTATGTGGATGGATGTAACTGCGGTCGATCTCGATGTGGTGCGGTACGTTATCGGGTCGCGATTCGGCTTTGCCGAGCTGGATGATGCCGTAATTGTAACTCGAACTGGCCGGAGCAAACTCAATACCAACGAAGCGGTAATGATGTGCTCCGTTGGTCGCGGCAACAGCGGCTCTTCCGAGCATCCCTGACAAAATGGTCGCCATTGACGACCTTTGCGAAGGGCTGACGCGCTTATCCGCCGGCAGATCAGCAACTGCCGAAGACTGTATCGTAACGTAATCGGTCAAAGGTTTGTTTGGCAGATTGATCTGGCCGGAATAGACGACGCCGGCTTGCAGTTCGACAATGCCGCCGCTGTTTGCCTGATCGATAGCTGCCTGAAGATTGCCGCCGGGCGGAACCTTGATGACGCGAATAGCTCCACGTTGCTCTGACTCAAAATGCACTGGAAAAACACCGAGCATCCCGCCGTATGCGTCAAACCCGAGCAAACCCGCAGTGACGGCAACGGCAGCCACGGCCCCATATTTTAGCCAACGCACGCCAAACCTGCGGCGCGGAGCCACTGTTTTTGCCCTTACTCGTAAAACATTTTCCGTCATGCTGTATGTTTCTCTCACGTTTCTTACGCCTAAATAAACACCGAAAAGCCTTTCAAATCCATATTGTTACGATGAAAAAGTGTGGCTTTATGCCGGCAAAAACGCTAATATTTAATGAGCCCTCGGCGGCGCGCCGAATTTCCTGCAAAACACGGGCGATTTCCACTTTATTTAATATAGTTTAGCGGCTGCTCAAGTGGGCGGTGCTCACCAAAATATGTGCGGTATTAACGGCATAGCATATTCCCCACGATCCGGCAGACAGGTTGATGAAAAGAGGTTGATCGCCATGCGCGACATTCTACATCATCGCGGGCCTGATGACGGGGGCGTCTATGTTGATGGCAACATCGGACTCGGACACCGGCGCCTAAGCATCGTCGACGTCACTCACGGAGCCCAGCCGATGTTTAACTCCGACCGGTCTTGCTCGATCGTCTATAACGGCGAAGTTTATAACCACGCCGACCACCGCGAAGACCTCATCGCTCGCGGCTACAAATTTCAAAACCGCAGCGACACCGAGACGATCTTACACCTCTACGAAGCCCACGGACGCGATTGCGTCGAGTATCTAAGGGGCATGTTTGCCTTTGCGATCTGGGACAAGCGAAAGCAGGAGCTGTTCATCGCCCGCGACCGCTTTGGCGTAAAGCCGCTGTATTACGTCCACACTGATGACGGTAGCTTGTATTTTGCGTCGGAGATAAAGGCTCTACTTGAGGCAGGTGCGGTCAACCCCGAAACAAATTTCACCGCTCTGCCCGATCAGTTTGCCAATCATGGTACGTCCGGCGACGAGACCCTTTATTGCGGCGTCAAGCGACTAATGCCGGGGCACACGATGGTGTGGAAAGATGGCAAGATCGATATTCGAGAATTTTGGGATCTCAGTTTTGAACCAAAAAATGAGGCTCGTTCAGATTCCGAATATGTTGAGCAATGGCGAGAGCTTTTCCGCCAGTCGGTCGAGCTGCGGTTGATGGCCGACGTGCCTTTGGGGATGTTTTTGTCGGGCGGCATCGATTCGTCGGCGATCGCGGCGATGATGTCGACGATGGTTACGGAACCTATCAAGACATTTTCTGTTGCATTTAACGAACGCGAAGCAAATGAGCTTGAATATGCCCGCATTGTTGCAAAAAAATTTGGCACGGATCACCACGAGATCACCATCACGCCGGAGCAGTTCTTTGAGGCTCTGCCAAACCTCGTCTGGCACGAGGACGAGCCGATCGGCTTCATCGCCTCGGTGCCGCTATATTTTGCTTCGAAACTTGCACAAGAGCATGTAAAGGTTGTGCTGACAGGCGAAGGTGCGGACGAAACCATGGCAGGTTACGGGCGCTACGCCAAAGCTCTCAAACTGCTCAATTACGGCGAGAAATACGAAAGTGTGACGCCCGGATTTTTGCGGGATGCTGTTCGCGGCGGTGTTGCAACACTGCCGGCGTCGATGAGCCGTAAGCTTGGCCGAACATTTTTGTCACGCGAATCAGACATCGAAAATCTGTTTTTTGATAATTTCTCGGTGTTCTCGCGGTCAATACAGACTCAGCTATTTTCCAGCAAGACACGAGATAATATCGCGGATCTTGACCCATACACTCGGCAAAATGCGTGGATCGACAAGTGCGATGCCGAGGATGTGCTCGACAAACTGCTCTACGCCGACACAAAAAACTATCTGCACGAGCTGTTGATGAAACAGGACCAGATGTCGATGGCCGCGTCAATCGAGAGCCGCGTACCTTTACTTGATCACAAGCTGGTCGAATTTACGGCCCGGATGCCGCGTGAGATGAAACTACGCGGCGGGACGACCAAGTGGATACTCCGCGAGGCGATGAAAGGAATCCTGCCGACGGAAATTTTGGATCGCCCGAAGATGGGTTTCCCGGTGCCGATCGGCGGATGGTTTCGCGGCGAGTTCAAGCACATCGTCGATGAGGACGTTCTAGGCGGTCGTGCGATGGAGCGCGGCATAGTTGACGCAGGTTTTGTAAAAAAACTTATTGCCGAACACAATGCCGGGGCAAATCACGAC
>JBGTII010000108.1:0-4746 GCA_041745735.1 Pyrinomonadaceae bacterium
AGCCAGAGCAGCTGCGCCATCGCCGACACGGCATACCACAACATTGCCTGCAACAAACGGATTGGTTCCCTCGGGCGAATCTGTTTTAGTCTCCTGTGACTCAGGCCTATTTTTCCTATCTACACCCCGTTCGTCGGATGCACCAATGCTGACTGTCGCCGATGATACAAAAACGACCGCCATTACTACGGCTAAAATAAAACGTACAGCTAAAAAGCTGGATGATCTCTGATTATTGGACATTAAATTACTCCTAAAAAACAATTTCAAACCCAGACAATGGAAAGCGATCGTCGACAATCCAAAGGGGTAAGGCAATTGCAGACTATTACTATAGTCCGAGTATAGGCTGATTGGACCCAACTTCAAAGCGAAGAGAGCCCTCAATGGCATTAAGTTAAGGTAAATTATCCCATCGGCAGGTAATAAGAGCGAGAAAAATGGTAAATGCCCTTTCGGACATTTACCATTTTTCTTTGTTACTGATCAATGCGCGTCGTACCCGGCGGCACGAATAGGTAAAGGGCCGAGGGATAAGTGATGCGCTTTGAGTCCCGGCTCTAGCCGGCCATTCGTCGATGCAGAGACCGCCTAAAGGCGGGACTCCGAGCGAATGAGCCGTAACTCTGAACGAAGAAAAAGGCTGCGACCATTTACGATCGCAACCTTTTCTGTTTTAGCGTTAGCCACGAATGACACCGTCTGTCACTTGTCACTTGTCACTTGTCACTCGTCACATGTCACTATTCCCTACCGCCGCCGGACGTGCCGACAAAATCGGCGTCCGTAATGTTGTCGTTAAGCGTGACGACACGGCTCGGCTCAGCAAACGTGAACCTTCGCGACTGTACGGTGACTATATAGGTCTCGCCGGCGGTCAGTCCCGGAACGGTATATCGTCCGTTGACGCCCGTCGCGACATTGATCGGTGTCGCAAGCGAGTTGCCTGTGACCATGATCCGAGCCCCGCGAATACCACGGCCCGTATCGGTCAGGACACGTCCCGCGATCGACACATCAGCCGCGGTCGGTACAAATCCATCGACGATCACAAACGGCGAAAGCGATGTTAGGCCGGCGGTACAGAAATTGGCAAGCGTATTACCGGTAGTAGCCGTGCGGTCTACCCACCGGCGGTTTTCGAGGTGCAAGATCCGCAGGTTGGAGAGGGTGTATGCCGCGAGCGACGGCAGATTGAAACAGACTCGCACGTTGTCGGGCGACCCGCTCGTATAACCTGCGGTCGTCGATATGTCGTACGCCAACCCGGTAAATGTCGAACTAGGCGGCAAACGCGGCATCAAACCAAGATCGATCCCACTCTCAGTCAGGACGCCCGGGGTACTGACATTGGCAAAGGTGACGGTCGCGTCCGACAATTGATAGGTTGCCGGGGGCAGCGACGCGTCGACCAAAGCACTTTCACGCTTAGCTAACGTGGGGAAGAACCCTGCCGTCACCGACTTGAGCTTGCCGGCAACACCCGCATTGTAGATCGCCCCGACCTCGTCAGCGGTGATCGCCCGGCTGTAGATGGACGCCTCATCGATCTTACCGTTGAATGCACGGTTCGTGCCCTTTTGCTGGCCGATCGCGAACCATGTGCCCGTGTAATTGACCACGCCATTCCACGGATCGCTGACCGAGGGCTGCAGCACGCCGTTGATATATACCTTGCCTGCTTCGTTCGCCTTTCGCGTAGCCGCGATATGCACCCACTGGTTGAGCGGCACGGCCGTCTGGGTATTCGTCACATGCCACGTACCCTGGCCGCCGATCTGGAAATGGATGTGACCTGAAGGAATGCCAACCTGATTATCAGGGTTCGTACGCCCATCAAGAAAGATCGAAGCACCGGCAAAATTGGGGTCGAACTGGCTACCCATTATCATCCCTAGTTGATCCGGAGTAGTTGGATACTGGGTGGCATATATCCATGCCTCAAGCGTTATCTCATTTTGGATCACAAGCGAAGCAGGGATCGGATCAGCCACCAGCGCATACTGGTTGGCTCCATTAAAGCTGAAAGACTGATCGACCTTCCCGACAGCAAAGCCTGCACTGTTCTGCATCGACCCGTTGTTGCCGTTAGCCGACAGATCTCTCGCGTTCCCGCCTCCGGACCACCAGCCGGCAAGATTTGCCGGCGCGTTGTAGCCCACGGGGCGGCACTTACCGCTTTGTCCGGCGGCGTTTAACGATTGGACCTCCGTCGCTGTCAGAGCGCGATTGTAGATTGATGTTTCGTCCAATACGCCGTTAAGTCTGCCGTCATAAGGTTCTCCGCTCGTGCCTAGGAAAACAGGGCGTGTATCGTAATTGAGTGGAACACTATACGGCACGGTCCCCTCCAATTGCCCGTTGACATAAATTTTAATTGTGCTTCCGTCATAAGTTCCGACAACGTGATAAAAAACTCCGGTCGTCGCCGTGGTCGTGCTGTCAACAACGGCACCGGGACTTCCATTTCCGGGAGCAAAACCCAATCTAAGTCGGTTGTTGTCAAGTTTAACGAGTGAATAGCCTTCAAAGTTACCGACGCTCTGATTTTTCTTGAAAACGAGATACTGTGTTCCGTTCAATGCACCGCCGCTCGTGTTTGAACTCAAAGAATCGAATTTAACCCAAGTTTCGATTGTAAGGTTTGCCGGTTTGAGCGAAGGCGAATCGGGAATTTCAACGCGGTCGTCAACGCCGTCGAATTTTAAGCCTTGTCCTACCTTGGCGCTTTGAAAAGTCGTGCCGTTAAAAACTGTGCCATGATTATTCGACCGCGAATCGAGTGCGTTCTGCTCGCCTTGATACCAGGAAACCATCCCCGACGCCGGCTGTGCGCAATTCGTCTGGCATTTGCCAGCGCTACCGGATTTGACGAGGTTAAATAGTTCAGCCTGGCCCAGAGCGCGGCCATAGACGGAAACCTCGTCCGCCTGTCCGTTGAGGAAAAATGACGGTATGTCCGTCTCAAAATCCGCGCCGATGAGCAGCGGGTAAACATTGGTCGAATCGTAAAGAATGGGCAAGCCCGCTACGCCGGAAAATACTTCCACGCCGTTGACGAAAAGTTTTTGGGTGTTTGCGTTTGTTCCGGTGTCATCAGTGTTCAGGACAAATGCATAGTGAGTCCAAACGCCCGTCTGCGGCACAAATCCGGTGTCGGAAAAGTTAAAACTGTTGTTAGTTTGGTGGTAACCGATCCGAATGTTGCCGTTGTCATACCACATCGCATACGAATCGAACACATTGCCGCGTCGCGGTTTGGCGATGAGATGCGGAAGTCCGGCGAGCGAATTTAATTTGAACCAGCCTTCGATCGTCAATTGATTAACGGGTTTTTGAGCCGCGTTGTCTTCGATCCTGACATAGTCGCCCGCACCGTCCAAATTAAAAGCGCGTCCAACCTTGCCGGCGTTCGTATAGGTCGCATCGCCGACGAGCGAGGCGTTCGTGTTGACGCTCTGCACGTCCGAAGGGCTATTTTCACCGGGAACGGAAACATGCAAATTCGCGGGTGCATTCTGGCAAGACGTAACTGGTGGGCCTATCGTGACGGCAAGGCCAGTGCCATCAGAATTCCAGGTCCCGTTGCCCCAACCAAGCGAAAAATCGATCGTATCGCCCGCAACGACCGTCGCCGCGAAGTTAAACGGTAAATGCCCCAATCCACTGTTCACACCGCTGAAAAGAGCAGGGCCTGTCGAATTTTTTAGGATCCTGATGTCTGTAACGCCGGGGGGATTCAGGCCCTCGAATACGCCCGTTAGTTGATACGTTCCACTGCTCGGCGCCGTCCAGCGAAGGACCGTCCGCTGGCCGCCTTCCCCCGGGTGCATATAGATCGCGTCCGTCGGAACGCGTAATGATCCGCAAAAGAACGGCGCACCGCTGATATTGCGGCCCATATGTGGTCCGTTAGATAGCGCGGTTTGCCAAACTTGGAATGCGGTGCCCGGACTACTGCTGCACTGGGCGGCAGTAGTTGTATTAGGCAAGAGTGTGACAACATCACTGCTCTCGTTTGGCGTGGAACCGTAGTTCCAAACTCCGGTCGTGCCGCCTTGGGTCAGTGAAAACTCATTGACGGCGTTGAATTCGTCCGGCAGCAATCTGAACGAAAGATTGTCGGCGTAACCGTCATTGAAAGTTCCGGCTGGGTCAACTTTCGTCAGCAGCAAAACGACTTCGATCGTTCGCGTTCCGACAGGAACTGTGCCGCCGGTTATGCGTGAAAGTAGTCCGGTTACGTTGCTTCTGTTAGCCGCCGTCACGGGTCCGATAGAAGCCGTACCTATGGTTGCGCTGGCAGCGTTTTTGAATGTTGCAGTTACCTGAGCATTATCGTCTTGGGTTTCAAAGCCGCCCAGAAAGCCGCTCAGACTAAATTTCTGACTTCCCGCGTCAATTTGCGCCGCGCAATCGGTGACGCTGATGATTTGCGACCCGCTCGAAGGCGTAGCCTGTGCTCCCGAAAAGAAAAATGTCCCGCGATTTGCCGGGCCCGGACTCGATCCGCTCGGATAACCACCGCCCGCAGTGTATCTGGTAATGGTGAATTGGCCCGTCTCCGGGTTCCATGCAGAAACGTCATGGTCTACCGTCCCGTCGCCCGTTGCCGCAGTATCAGCCTCCGCATCGCCGTTGAGGAGAAGATTGGTTCCGATCGAGCACACGCTCGCCGTTTCCACATTCTTCATTTTTGCGGCTGCAGGATCCGCACCCGGACTCATGACCCAAACAAGGGCAAGC
>JBGTII010000109.1:0-7936 GCA_041745735.1 Pyrinomonadaceae bacterium
TCGGTCAAACCGGCTGCATTGCCGATTTCGACCAATTCGTCCGAACTAAAACTTCGCAGAATCGATAAGGCACCGTCCTCAAGCGAAAATCGTTGTAATAAGACGCTGCCAAAAACTTTGTAAAGATAATAGGCAATTGGATGACGATCAAGGTCGATCACATAAATTCTCTTTCTCGATACGCGGCCCATCTCGTTTAGCAAACTAACCGCATCGTCGTCGCCTAGATGATGTAGAAACAATGAGCAGAACACATAGTCAAAACTGTCATCCGGGAACGGCAGCCGCAGGGCGTCGCATTGAACTGCGGCGAGTGTGGAGCTTTTGATCGAACGCGTTGCTTCGGCGTTTAGCTCTGCACCGACAAAAAAGGTCTTGCGTCCCGACGTCCATTTCGCGAGTTCCCTTAATAATTCGCCCGAACCGGCTCCGACATCGAGAACCGAAACGGATGTATCATTTGCGACCTCAATTTCGCGAAAAAGTGTCCGACGTAGAGCCCGCAACTCGCCAAAGATCCTGTGTATGAACCACATTTCCTTCTGCCAGCGTCGATACTCTGCAAGCGTGTAGTCACCCGTGTCGAGTCGCTCAAGCGCGTGGCTGCGTGTGGCAAAACGTTCGAACATACAGTTACGCGTATTTCTGCAAAACGATCGCGCTGTTCTTTGAGCCGAACCCGATGCAGTTGCACAATGCGGTATTCACCTCGCCTTTTCTCGCGACATTGGGCACATAATCGAGGTCGCATTCGGGATCGGGCGTATCGAGATTTATGGTTGGAGGAACAATGCCAGTAGTCATTGCACACAAAGCCGCAGCTATGCCGGCGGCACCGCTTGCACCTTGGGGATGCCCGAGCTGTGATTTGGTGGCAGACATCAGGATATTATAGGCGGGATCACCCAACGCGATCTTGACGGCTGTTGTTTCTATGCGGTCGTTCAAAACCGTCGATGTGCCGTGAAGGTTTACATAATCAATTTCGTTTGCGGTAACTCCGGCGTCTTCGAGAGCGATGGACATAGCCCTCGCCGGCTCGATTCCTGAATCATCAAGCCTCACTCGGTGATACGCATCGCACGTCGACCCATAACCCCTGATCTCGGCGTAGATCTTGGCTCCGCGTTCTAACGCACTATCAAGACTCTCAAGCACAAAAATATACGATCCCTCGGCAACGACGATGCCGGAGCGGTCCTTATCAAACGGACGCGACGCTCGATGCGGTTCGTCATTCCACGCATTTGTTAGAACTGTCATCAGATTGAACCCGGCAAGGATTCCCGGTGCCAGCGGAGCATCCACGCCACCGGCGATCATCACGTCCTGCCGCCCGAGGGCGATGTGCTGTGCAGCATAAAAGATCGCGTCCGTCGAGCTGGTACAGCCGGTCGAAACAACGTGCGACAATCCCCGCAACCCCAACGCCATCGAGATCTCAGACGACAGTCCGCCGTGGGTCGAGGCCGGGATGATGTAGACGCTCGCGTGTGTTTTGGGGCCGACGTACCAGTATTCGTAATGTTTCTCGGCAAACGCGAGTCCGCCACCTCCGGTACCGATCTCAACGCCTATCGTTCGGCGTTTCTCGATCGGCATGTCTGTGGTGTCGATCCCTGCGTCGGCCATTGCTTCACGGGCAGCCGCCAACGCCAGCGGCACGGTTCTCGGCACGTGCTTGCGGTCTTTGATATTTAGCTCAGCCTGCCAGTCAAAATCTTGTATCTCGCCCGCGATCTTGACGGCGGAATTTTCTGTATCAAATGATTCGATCCGTCGCACCCCGCTCGCTCCGGTGGCGAGCCCGTTCCAGAAAGCCGCGCGTCCCGTACCGATCGGCGTGACACAGCCGAGTCCCGTTATTACGACACGGCGTGGACTGACAAAATTTCGCAGCATTCAGATATTCCCCTAGTAAGCCTGTGATTTGAGCATAACATCGAAATCTCGTAAATTGACTGTATCCGCCATGAAAGTTACTCTTTTGTGTGCAGTCCGCCAGTTGGCCCGGCATTATTTCGCCTCTGTAATATGGATCAGCAACTTTACGATCTAATAGCTCAGTATGGTATTTACGCAGTTTTTGCGTTGTGCACCGTCGAAGGCGACATTACCCTGCTCATCTCCGGCACCATGGCCCAAGGAGGGTTATTTGGAAACTGGGGGTTTCTAAAGCTGCTGATCGCAGGTACGTTGGGCGGAATTGTTGGTGATTGTGCGGGTTACGGCATTGGCCGGATTTTTCACCAAAACGCTAAGGATTATCGCTTTTATCAGGTCGCCCAGCCTCGCGTAGAGAAGATAATTGAGAAATTTGGGGGATCGGCGATGATCATCTCAAAATATATCTACGGCATCCGCGTCGCGATGTGTGTGTTTTACGGTGTCGGTAAAATGCCTTTCCTGAGATTTCTCTGGCTTAGTTCGGTAAGCTGCTTTTTGTGGGTGCTGTTCCTCTCGGGCATTGGATATTTCTTTAGCGGCGCGATCACGTCGATGATCGGCGACTTTAAGCAGGTCGGGTTTGTATTGTTCTTTGTCGTGATGATCGGCATTATCGTTTTCTATGTGATCGAACGATATTGGCTGTCGGAACGCGTCGAAGCCGCCGACCCCGAAACGATCCATAAGATCGAAGAGAAACTACAGGCCGTTGAAGACATCGGAAAGATCACGCTCCACGACCTAGGCGAACGCCTCCACCTAACCCGCGAACCGAATCGTGCGGAAGTAGGGGAGAAGGGGAGTAAAGGAGAAGAGGAGAAAGAACAGCCACCGCCCACTGACAACTGACAACTGACAACTGACAACTGACAATGATAATCGAATCATCCGCCCCGACACGTGTCGATATAGCCGGCGGCACAATTGATATTCCGCCCCTGTTCCTTTTTCACGAGGGAGCCGCGACCGTTAACTTTGCTATTTCGATGCTGGCCCGCTGCCGCATTGAGACTCGCGAAGACGACCGCATCATTCTCGAATCGATCGACCAAAAACAGCGTTTTGAGACTACCGTTGCTGAGATCGCCAGCCTCAAGGACGAACCGCGTCTCGAACTGCTGTCAAAGCTAGTCTATTTCTTCAAACCGGAGCAGGGCTTTCACATGACCACCGAGTCCGAAGCTCCCGCAGGTGCAGGACTCGCAGGTTCCTCTACACTCAATATCGCGTGCATTGGAGCTCTCAACAAACTCGTCGGCGACCGATATACGCCGGACCGCTTTATCCCGATCGCGGCCGCAGTCGAGTGTCAGGTCATAAAGGTTCCGACCGGTTATCAGGATTATTATTCTGCGCAGTACGGCGGCGTCGCATGTATCCATTTCAGCCCGGCGGGCATGGAGCGCGAGGCTCTCGATATCGACGTCACCATGCTCGAACGCCGCATCGCTGTCTGCTACACCGGCGAACCCCGAAACTCCGGCACGAACAACTGGGAACTGACGAAACGTCACATCGACGGCGACAAAGATCTTTTCGATCTGTTCGATGGTATCCGCGACACATCACTAAATATCCGTACCGCGCTGCTCGCAAATGACTGGGACGCGGTTGGCGAGATCCTCGCGGCGGCGCAACCGCAAAGAAAACAGTTGTCGCCAAACATCACAACTCCTCACATGGATCACCTAATTGATACGGCGATCGCAAACGGAGCCATCGCTGCAAAGGTCTGCGGTGCCGGGGGCGGCGGATGTATCGCCTTTTACTGCGAAGACGGACGCCGCAGCGAAGTCGAGGCGGCTATTTCTGCTCACGAGGGTGCGCAGAGCCTTGATTGGAAACTAAACACTGATGGTCTCTCGATTAAAGAGTCCAATTAGATCCGCCTCAAAAAAAAACCTGTCACGAATATCGCCTCCATGGTGTTTTGGTTATAGAAAAGACATTTTCTTAATCAAAATAATCTGGAGGCTTTTTATATCATGAGGATTAATTTCCGCAACTTATCGTATCTTTGCGTCGCTCTGATGACGCTTATCGTTGGCGTTAGCGCCGTTACCGTGTTTGGCAACGAATCGGGTTCGAATACAACCACCGACTACAAAGTCAGTGCCAAAGGCTTTTGCGACAATGACAACTGGTCAAACGGCGACAACGTCACGTTCAAAGAACTTCGCGAAATGACCGCTCCGGCAGTCGGGACGATCACGGTCGATGGCCGTCAGAACGGCGGCATCAGCGTTCGCGGCGAAAACCGCTCGGACGTACTTATTCGTGCTTGTGTCCAAACTTGGGGCAAAACTGATGATGCCGCAAAAAGCATCGCCGGTGACATCAAGATCAACACGTCGGGAACAATTCAGGCCGAGAACTCATCCGGCGACAAAGGCTGGTCGGTCTCATACGAGATCAGCGTACCGCGTTCGTCGAACGTTGATCTAACGGCTCATAACGGCGGCCTGTCGGTGAAAGGCGTTGACGGTTCGATCAACTTTACAACGCAGAATGGCGGCGTCAACCTCGACGGCGTGGCCGGCACGGTCAAAGGCCGCACGACGAACGGCGGCATCAACGTGCGTCTTGTCGGATCTTCGTGGAAAGGCACCGGCCTAGATGTCCAGACGACCAACGGCGGCGTCAATATTCATGTCCCTGAAAACTTTGCCGCCCATGTCGAGGCGGGTACAACTAACGGTGGTTTTACTAGCGATATTGTTGGATTGCAGCCGGAGAAAGGTGATGGCAATAAATACTATCAACGCAAGACCCGCGTCAACACCGACCTGAACGGCGGAGGGCCGCTGGTACGTATCATCACGACGAACGGCGGCGTCCGCATTAACACAATTTCCGATAAAGATTAGTTATTTGGAAAGTTGAGATATGAAAAGGCTGCTCGCGGGCAGCCTTTTTTGTCTGAATACTAAGCAGCTTTCCGCAACTCGATCGCACGGGTGAGTGAACGGAAAATATCGCGGCCGTCGTTCGATCCGAGCAGTTCTTCGCACGCACGCTCCGGGTGCGGCATCATGCCGAGCACATTGCGGTCTAGATTGCTGATACCGGCGATGTTAGACCTCGCACCGTTCGGGTTGGCCTCGTCGGTGATCTCGCCATTCTCATCGCAGTAGCGAAAGACGATCTGGCCATTTTCCTCAAGCGAATTGTATGTCTCATCGTCACAGGTGTAGTTCCCTTCGGCGTGAGCGATCGGGATAGACAGCACCTTGTCATGCTCGACCTCGGTCGTGAACGGCATATGGCTGTTCTCGACCTTTAGATTTACATGCTTACAAACAAAATGCAGCCCCGCATTCCGACGCAATGCCCCGGGCAGCAGCCCGCTTTCGCACAAGATCTGAAATCCGTTGCAAATACCGAAAACGAAACCACCATCCGCCGCAAACCGTTTGACCGATTCCATCACCGGCGAAAACCTCGCTAACGCCCCCGCCCGCAGGTAATCACCGTACGAAAACCCGCCCGGTATTATCACCGCGTCAAAGCCGCTGAGGTCTGTTTCCTTATGCCAGATAAAATCGACCGGCTGGCCGACGTGTTTTGAAACGACGTGATAAGCGTCGTGATCGCAGTTAGAACCGGGGAAAACGACAACGCCAAATTTCATTGCGAGATCTCCACTCGATAATCCTCGATGACCGGGTTTGCAAGAACGTCCTTAGCGATCCGTTCAACAGCATCACGGGCATCTGCCTCAGAAACTGAACCGTCGAGAGCTATCTCAAAGAACTTTCCCTGACGGATGTCGTTGATATTTTTGTACCCGAGTGATTCGACCGAATGATGGATAGCTTTGCCCTGCGGGTCAAGCACACTCGGTTTCAGCGTGACATAAACTAATGCTTTCATTTATTGCACCAAAGATAGGACTGAAATAAATTGTAGATTAAACCCTAGTTTCTTGTATTTATCAAAGTCTTATGGTAGATTTCACGTTAATTTCGTCAAGCAATCGTTTCCAATTCAAATTTATTTCAAAGGAGAACTTTAAAAGATCATGGATAATTCTGGAAAATCAGCCCTCGGGCTAGACCCTAACGTTGCCGCCGGGCTCGCTTATCTTCCAATATGTGGTGTAAATCTCATTATGAGTATCATCATAATCGTAACGGACAAAACTAATAAGCTTGCCCGCTTTCATGCGTTTCAATCTTTACTGCTTATGGGCATCGCGGTTGTGGGATACATCGTCATCATGGTCGTTGGCTTTGCAGCTGCAGCAGCAAATTCGTCCATCCTCGGAATTTTAGTCCTGCTCCTCTATGTAGTTTATCTATTGGGACTTTTGGGTGCGGTGATCTTTTGCTGCATCAAGGCCTTTATGGGACAGATCGTCAAGCTGCCGATCATTGGCAACATGGCTGACGGCTGGTCAAACTAATTTCAACTTTCAGAGAAGGTCTTTGGTTCTGTGGTAATAAACAGTGCCCAAGACCTTTCTAGCTTACACGGAGGACAAAATGGATAACTCAGGAAAATCGGTCTTTGGACTGGATCAAAACGTGGCTGCCGGCTTGGCATATTTACCTATATGCCTTTGTCATTTGATCGTCAGCATTGGCATCATCGCTACTGATAAGACCAACAAGCTGCCGCGATTTCACGCGTTCCAGTCGCTGATGCTGTCAGCAATGATGATCGTGGGCTATATCGTAATGATGGTAGTGGGTGCGGTTATTATGGTTATTGCGGGAGCGGCGGATGTCCCGGCACTCGCATTTGTAGCTCTCATCGCCTACTTTGTCTTTTTGCTGTTTATCCTTTTACTGGTTGTCGGACTCATAATCAGTTGTATCAAGGGGTTTCAGGGCCAGATATTTAAGCTCCCGATCATCGGCAACTTGGCCGATAAGTGGTCAAATTAATTAAAGACCCGATCGAAAACCTTCCCGACATTGCGCAGGTAATGTTTCAGATCAAAGACGCGGGCGATCTCTTCGTGCGATAAATGCGAAGAGATGTCCGCGTCTCTATTTATGAGTTCCTGATAATCGCCGCCCTCGTCCCAAACCTTCATCGCGTTTCGCTGCGTCCACGCATACGCGTCTTCACGCGTCACGCCTTTTTGCGTCAGAGCAAGCAGCAATTGCCCGCTGAAAACAAGCCCGCGTGTGATCTCAAGATTTTTTAGCATGTTTTCGGGACAGACAACCAGCGTGTCGAGCAGGCTAGTCGTTTTCGCGAGAATGTAGTCAAGCGTCGCGCTCGAATCGGGCAGGACGATCCGCTCGGCAGATGAGTGAGAGATGTCGCGTTCGTGCCACAGGGCAATGTTCTCTAAGCCAACTAACGAATTTGCACGCACAGTACGCGCCATGCCGCAAATGCGTTCAGATAAGATCGGATTCCGCTTATGCGGCATCGCCGACGAGCCTTTCTGGCCTTTCTTAAATGCCTCTTGGGCCTCACGGACCTCGGTCCGCTGCCAATGCCTCACTTGCAAAGCGATCTTTTCTAACGTCGAGGCGACAATGCCAAGCGTACATAGGTATTCCGCGTAACGGTCACGCTGGATGACCTGCGTCGAAACGTCAGCGGCTTTCAGACCCAGCTTTGCACAAACCCTCTCCTCAACGTCCGGAGCCAGATGAGCAAACGCCCCGACCGCACCGCTGATCTTGCCGACAGCGATCTGTTCCTTAGCTTTTAAGAGCCGCTCACGGTTTCGCTGTGTTTCCGAATACCAAAGTGCCCAAACCAATCCGAAGGACGTCGGCTCGGCGTGTATGCCGTGCGTCCGCCCGATCTGCGGCGTGTCTTTGAATTCGAATGCCCGGCGTTTCAAGACCTCAAGCAAGGCATCCGTCTTTGCCAACAACAGATCGCAGGCGTCTCTTAACAACAACGCATTTGCCGTATCGACCACATCGCTCGATGTCAGGCCGTAATGCACAAACCTAGACGCGGGGCCAATATTCTCCGCCAAATTTGTCGTAAATGCGATCACGTCATGGTCGGTCGTCTT
>JBGTII010000110.1:0-32371 GCA_041745735.1 Pyrinomonadaceae bacterium
TGTGCGGGGCGCGAAAAGCCGGGATAAATACAAACGAGTCAAGCCCAAATTGATCGAGCAACGCCTCCGCTATCGCAAGATGCCCGCTATGCGGCGGGTCGAAACTGCCGCCGTAATACGCGACACGATTACACTCGGTAAGATTTTCGTTGGAGATCATCGTCATCAACTACACGGCCGAGGCCTCTGCCTCTCTTAGTCGTTCAGTTTCTGCGTCGAGGGCAACCGCAACCGCACTCACCAATTCTTTAACGCCTTTGTTTGTAACTGCAGAAATTTCGAAAAAGGGCATTTTTTCTTTTTTGGCCCTTTTCTTTAGGGCATCGAGGCGATCCGGTTCGTCCATGGCGTCGATTTTTGTCGCGACGATTATCTGCGGCCTTTTTGCGAGATCGGCATCGTAATTGGCGAGCTCACGGTTGATTATCTCGTAATCCGAAACCGGATCGCGCCCGGACAGCGACGAGACATCGACGAGATGCAGCATCAGTTTTGTCCGTTCGACGTGGCGCAGAAAGCGATGACCAAGCCCAGCTCCATCTGACGCGCCTTCGATCAGTCCCGGAATGTCAGCCACAACAAATGTTCTGAAATCTCCCATATCAACAACCCCAAGATTTGGCTCAAGCGTCGTAAACGGGTAATCGGCGATCTTTGGCTTTGCCGCAGAGACAACCGAGATCAGCGTAGATTTGCCGGCGTTTGGAAACCCGACCAGCCCGACGTCCGCGATTAGCTTTAGCTCAAGCTGTAGCTCGCGTTCGCCGCCTGGGCGGCCGTTGTAATGATATTTCGGAGCCTGACGCGTGGCGGTCGCAAAGTGAGAGTTTCCCCAACCGCCTTTGCCCCCCTTTGCGGCCATGTAGCGCTGTCCGGGCTCGGTGAAATCAAAAAGCAGCTCGTTCGTCTCGGGATCAAACACCTGTGTTCCAACCGGCACTTTGACTAGGGCGTCCTCGCCGTCTTTACCGTAACGATTGGAGCCTTCGCCGTGGCGGCCGCGTTCTGCCTTGTGCTCGGGGTTGTAGCGCAGATGCAGCAGAGTGTTTAGCCCTTCATGCGATTCCATATACACGCTGCCGCCAACACCGCCATCGCCCCCAGAGGGCCCGCCGCGAGGGATAAATTTCTCACGTCGAAAAGCCGTGACACCGTTGCCGCCATCACCGGCCTTTACCTTAATCTTTACGCGGTCAATGAACATAACTCTTTATTCTAAGCCTTTGACGGCCATAGGGGAAGTTGAATAAAATCGACCGCTCGTGCCAAAAACAAAAGCATCGTCCCGGTTGCCCGTTTCGATGCTTTTATTTTCTTTGCCTTTCACCGAAGCGAAAGGGTAAAGGGTTTGGTGGCTCTCACATGTACACGCTCGAACCACCGATTTTGTATCCCGAAAAGCTTCCTGCGGAGGACTCTCTCCGGTCAGCACCCAAAATGAATAAATTCAAACTGTTGTGCTCGAAAGCACGGTGCCGTTAGGTCTTTTTTTGGTGGCTTGTCCTCCACCGCCGGTTACGGTCCCGGCAACGAGGCCCTCGACCCGAAGGTCGTGAGCGACATAGCACCCGCTGGATGATCAAGTCCGTTGGGCGTTGTCCGTTTTTATCCGAACAACTTGGCCATTCTTGCGTCCGGCCTCAGCAAGCCTTTCGGCTTCGGCTCCGAGCGTACCAAGCAGCGGCTTTCCGCTCCTTCTGCTCTCAAACGATCGCGTCACCGCGTCCGTTCCACCTCTCGGTGCCGGTCAAAACCACCGTAGCGATCTCGACTGTGAAACCAGTTTACAACGGAAAAAATGTAAGTCAAGTAGAAAATACTTTAACTATTACCCTTATTTTACGGGCGTTCTGTGGAAATCCTGTGGATTTGCCTGTGCAAAAAATGTGGATAAAATTGTGGAAAATTCGACAAGTGGTTTAGTGCGAGAAGTTAGTAAAACGAGGGTGATTCGATGACGCTAGTCTATCCTGCTAGATGTAGCGGGGAAATAATCGAAAAAAAAACTTTTTAGGTAGAATTAGGTAGCGATCTCTAACGAGTTTTGATGAAAATTGCTGCGTTCTTGGTCCACTTTGGTCCACCTGGTCCGGACCGGACCAAAAAAAGCACACGCCAGATGACGCGTGCTTTTCATAAAACTAATTATTGATCGCTTAGGCAGCAGCTTCTGCAACAACCTTCGGGGCCAATTCAGGGGCACCGAGGGCGTAGACGCTGATGAACTTGCCCTTGCGGCCCTTATCTTCGAATTTGATAAAGCCTTCGATCAGCGAGAACAAAGTGTCGTCCTTACCGCGGCCGACGTTGTTGCCGGGTTTCCACTTGGTGCCGCGCTGACGTGCGATGATGTTGCCGCCGAGAACATGCTCGCCGCCAAATTTTTTGAGTCCGAGCCGCTGTGCGTTTGAATCGCGGCCGTTTCTGGATGAACCTACACCTTTCTTATGTGCCATACTTTTGGGTGACGGGTGAACGGTGACAAGATCGGAAAACCTGTTTCGCGTCACTTGTAACCTGTAACCGATCTGTTAGATCTTTTCTATTTTAATTTCCGTAAAGCCTTGTCTGTGGCCTTGTTTGCGTTTGTACTGTTTGCGGCGTTTCTTTTTGAAAACAATGATCTTATCCGCTTTGCCGTGGCCGACGACGGTTGCTTTGACCGTGGCCGCACCGAGCTTGTCGCCGAGGACAAGAGCTTCGACATCGACCTTTGCACCGGCCTTTTCATTGATGGTCGGCACACGAAGTATCTCGCCGCCCTCGACCGCAAATTGCTTTCCGCCTGTTCTTATAACTGCGTAACTCATTTCTTATCTTAGCTCCTCTCGCATGACGGCATTTGCATAGTCAATCGAAAAGTACAGATAATACGGAAAATAATCTGGTAGGTCAACCGCAACACCGCAAAGTTTTAATGAACTCGCGACAATTTGTTGGAATGCCCATTAGCTCTATAATTATCGATATGACGGCGGACGAGATTTATCACTTTATAAATGTAAATCCAGGTTGTGGAAGTCCGTCTGTATTCTGGGGAACCAACATTACCCCGGAACATATTTTGGATGATCTCAAAAAAGGGTTGACTGTTGATCAGATCCTTTCACATCATCCGCAGATCACATCTGACCAAATAATCGCCGCCCAAGCTTACCGTGAAGTCTTTCCAACTGATGAAGAACGACTGATTATGATCGCGCTAGGGTTATTTAATCGCTTATAAGCGGCAGATTCTCACAACATTTATTTAACGCAACGTATCAAAATGACCAAAACGGTCGTTTTTGGGAAAAGTGTGGGTCATTAGGATATCTTTGGCACGATTTCACCCGCGTTTCTCCACGTCACTGCTTCACCCGTAAACCGGCAAATCTCCGCTCCACCACGTCGCCGTTTCACCGCAACTATTAGGCCACTGACGGATCTATCACGACCGCGATGAACGGTAGGTTGCGGTAGCGTCCGGCGGCGTCGAGTCCGTAGCCGACGACGAATTTATTTGGGATGACAAAACCTGTGTAATCGACGACGAGCTCTTTTTTTATTCGCGGCTCGGGTTTGTCGAGGAAAGTTGCGATCTTGATCGATGCCGCACCGCGGGAATCGAGGATCTCGACGAGGCGTGTCAGCGTCAGGCCGGTGTCGATGATGTCTTCGACGATGAGGACGTGTTTGTCGCGGATCGAATTGCTCAGATCTTTTAATATCTCAACATCGCCGGTCGATTTTGTGCCGTCTTTGTAGCTCGAGACGGACATAAAATCGATCGTCAGCGGCAGGTCGATCTCACGCATCAGGTCCGCCATAAATACGCAAGAACCTTTCAAAACGCCCACTAAAACGAGGTCTTTGCCGGCGTATTCGGCGGTTAACTCGGTGCCTAATTCCTTGATCCGAGCTTGAACGTCAGCCTCGGAATACATGACTTCGAGGTTGGGGTTGGTGAATTCTGTCGTTGCCATTTTGGTTGATCCGATTGCCATGGTTTCCTCGCAAATTTGAAAGAATTGGTTTTTAGACATACTATTCAAACATGGGCTAACTTTCAAGTTGACCGCTTTTTTCCATCAAAAATGGCTGACGCTGATAAAGATACACGCGACCGGGTCCGCGAATTGGTAAGACAGGTTTTGGCGACCGTGCCGACCGAGGGCGAAACTGTTCAGTCGCCGGCGGCGGCGGCATCGGCGGTTGAGCACGTCGTTGTAAATTCATTGCAGGGAAAAATTGGCAAGGAATTCGATCGCGACGAATCGTCTAAGACACTTTTAACTGAGGACGACCTGCGGGGGCTTGAACCGGGATCGAAGCTGCGTGTTGCAGAGAATGTAAAATTTACTGCCCTCGCCCAAGACATCGTCAACGACCTAAAGATCGAACTGATCCACAAACAAACACGAAAGAGCACGGCAAAGGTACGTTCGGTCGCGGTTGGATCGGATCACGGCGGGTTTAAGATGAAAGAGCAGTTGAAAGCGTTCTTAACGGACTTTGGCCTGAACGTCCGCGATTTTGGCACCGAGAGCGAAGAGGCGGTCGATTATCCTGATTTCGCTCACGCGGTTGCCAAAGCTGTCAGCGGTAAGCAGGTCGATGTCGGCATAATAATCGATGGTGCGGGAATTGGGAGTGCAATGACCGCAAACAAGGTGCCTAATGTGCGTGCAGCGGCGTGTTATTCGACGGCTCTTGCGAAAAATTCGCGCGAGCATAACGGTGCAAATGTCTTAACCCTCGGGGCGGGACAAAACTCTTTTGAGGAAGTGAAAGAGATCGTCGAGGCGTTTATCTCGACCGACATTTCTGAAGAGCGGCACATGAAACGCGTTGGCAAGATAGACAATATAGAGCGGCAATATCGAAAGTGATAATATAGATATTCATGCAGCAGAACGGAAATTACGACCAACTGATCGACCAGATCACCAATATGGTGCTGGCAAAGCTTACGGGTGAGGAAGATTGCCCGAGTTTTTGCCGTGCCGATGTCGAGCGTATCGTTGACGCCGGAGCCGAGCGTATCGGTATCGTGCTTGGCGAAACGGCGACGGCACACGATTGGGCTAGTCTGATCGATCACACGCTGCTAAAGCCGGAGGCGGCCGAATCGGATATTAAGAAACTTTGCGAAGAAGCCGCACAATTCGGCTTTGCTTCGGTGTGCGTAAATCCCGGCTGGGTAAAACGTGCGGCCGAATTTCTAAAGGGAACCGGCGTTCCGGTCTGTACCGTGATCGGCTTCCCGCTCGGAGCGACGCTACCCGATGTTAAGGCCTATGAGGCCCGCCGTGCGATTTTTAACGGTGCCGGCGAGGTCGATATGGTCATAAATATCGGAGCCCTCAAATCGGGTGATGATTGCCTGGTCGAAGACGATATTCGCGCCGTGGTAGAGGCGGCTCACGAAAATCACATTCTTTGTAAAGTAATTATTGAAACAGCTTTATTAACAGACGACGAAAAAGTGCGTGCATGTATCGCTTCGAAAAACGCCGGAGCTGATTTCGTCAAAACCTCCACTGGCTTTGCCAAAGGCGGAGCGACCGCGGGCGATGTCTCGTTAATGCGGAATACAGTCGGCACCGCTCTGGGCGTTAAGGCGTCGGGCGGTGTTAAAGGGATCGACGATGCGCGGGCGATGTTTGAGGCAGGTGCGACACGCATTGGAGCTTCGGTCGGTGTCAAGATCGCGCAGGAAGCAAGCGGTATCAAATCAACAATTGTTGCGGGGAACTACTAACATCACACTCGACGCGGCTGATCGAAGGTTTCACGGAAGTCATCTCCCTTAATCACTATTGTCCTGCACATCTGATGGATTCGCGACCTGATCGAAACGCCCACCCGGTCTTCGAGTATATCCATTGTCGGATCAACCCGGGTATCCAGGAAATTGGTTGTGAAAATCGTGGTCTTCTTTTGGTTGTAGCGGCTGTTGATGATGTGATACAGCGTGTCCCTCACCCAGTCCGTCGGTTTTGATGCTCCCAATTCGTCAAGTACGAGAATCTCAACATTTAAGACTGGGTCTAAAATAGCCAACTCTGATGAGAGAGTATTAGGGTTATATGAATCCCGGATTTCTTTCAACAATGCGCCGAATTCATAAAACAAGCATTTAAAACCGTTGTCTTTTAGTAGCTTTACAATGGAAACTGCAAGATGGGTTTTTCCTACGCCTACATCACCCATAAGTAAGAGCCCTTGATCAACAGCTGGGTACTGGGTGGCGAGAACAAAGGCCAAATGCCTAGCTTCTTTCTGGGACGATGTTGTGGCAGTGTAATTTTCGAACGTACATTTATCGTATCTAGGAGGAAACGTATCATTCATGTTAGCTGTAACATTGAGCTTTCTGCAAGAGCAAGCCCTTGCACCTTTGCCCACAACTATCTCCACGCCTGTTCCGAAGCAAAGTGGACATTCATCGTCTAATTCGTCTACAGATACATCGGCCTGTTCAACGAGCTTTGGAACAACTTCAAACTTATGATTTTGTACTTTTCCCTTCGGCATTATTTGTAATCAACGGAACGAACAGTTGGATTATAGCACCGGGAATTTCGAATTCAAGTATGAGCTTCGGGCACCGCGAAGAGGCTATGATATATTATTTTAGCGGCGAGAGTTATGAGTATTTTACGTAGTTTGTTGATACGATTTGGATTAGCGGACCTCAGCGTCGAGCGTGCATCGATCAGCGTCATGCTGCTTGATGACGACACGCGACGGCATCGGTGGTTTGCAAAAAGATTTAAGGGTGATTTTCTCGACATTGCCGAAAACGTCGCTGAGGCAAAAGAGCTTTTATCGAGCGGGAGCTACGACGCCATTTTTCTGGACCACGATCTACTGCCGCATCATTACGATTCGAACAGTCACGGCGATGTTGAGAATACTGGGTTTGCGATCGCTCAGTGGTTAAGCGAAAGGCCTGAATTGCAACGCGGGGCAATGGTGATCGTGCACACTCGAAATGCTGATGCCGGCGGACCGATGGTCGAAAAGCTACGGGAAACCGGCCGCAATGTTGAATACTGTGCTTTCCCATACCTCGATCTAAAGATCAAAAACTACTGGAAGCGATAGCATCGCTCAAAAAACGAAGGCGTCGCGGTGAATGCGACGCCTTTTGCTTTGGTCAAAACCGGCAGGGGTCAGTTGGCTTTCGCCGTCTTCTTTAGCTCGTCCAGCTCTTTTTGCGTCTGATCTATGAGCTCTTTGACACCAGCCTTTACGTAGGCAGGTTTGATATTTTCGAGCGACTTGGTCAGGGCCATGATGTACGCGACCTTTAGAGCCTGCTCTTTTGGAGCCTTTACATCTGGCTCGACGCCGGTGCCTTCCCAATTGGTTTTCGAGATCGGATTAATCGCACGGCCCTCAGGGACGAATAAACGAAAATGATCACCGACGCGAACCGAGCCGCCGGGATGAGCTCCGCCACCGGTCGTCTCGCCGACGATCGTTGCCCGCTTAAGGTTCTTGAGGTTGTATGAGAATTCTTCGGCGGCCGAGAAGGTCCGTTTGCTGGTGAGGACGTACACATCTTTGCCATCGAACTTTTTGCCCGGAACCGTGGCTTTCGTCCAAAACTCATCGGTCTTACCGCTCTTTCGCCAGTAAAGACTATTGAGGTGGACCGGCTTATCGCCAAAAAGATATGACGAGATCAACGCCACCATCTGAGGGCTGCCGCCGCCGTTATTCCTCAGATCAATGATCAAGGCCTCACTGTTGGCAAGAAAGGTCATCGCTGCTGCAACGGTCTCGCCGCTCGCATTCGATCCGTTAAAGCCGCGCAGGTCGATATAGCCGATATTGCCTTGCAGCCGCTCCACTTTTTCAAAACCAAAGTTCATCCGCCGGTCGAACCATTGATCCATCGCCCTTTCCTCGGCGCTGGGCTCGGTCTGTGGCTCGCGTGTCGGGATCTTTTCTTCCGAGAATCGCACGCGAATATGCTTGTCCTTGCTGACGGACTGCAAATCGGCGGTTAGCTTGGCCGCGAACGCCTGGGCGGTCGTGATCGAGTCGTACTCCTTATTCTTGAGGCGCTCATTAAGGTCGGCTTCCATTTTCTTTGCGACATCCGCAAAGACATAGGCGTCGTTCAACTCCTTAATAGCGTTCTCAATAACGGTCTTTCGCGTCGCCGCATCTATAGGCATATCGGGTGCGGGCGTTTGAGGCTGTGCTGACGCGACAAAACGCAGGACGAACAAAGCTACAATTATTACTGCTAGAAATACTATCTTTTTCATATTTTCCTCCGGTGGGCGCTCTTACTGTTGGTGGGCCAAACCTTTGATAATTATCCTTGCTAGTTTGCGTGTTCTGTCGGCGATCTCAGCCCGCTCGCCTAGCTCGAACGCGCTAAGGCTGTAAGGTAATAAAGAATTGGTCGCAAGTAGAAGCGTATGTGCGAGGTCGAGAGGATCGCCTTTTGCAAGCGAACCGTCCTTTTGGCCCTCGGCGATGACCGAGGCAAAGATCTGGGCTTCCTCGTCGAAGTATCGCTTGCGGCGTTCAAGCAATCTTGTTCGGAGGCTAGCGAGCAGGTCGTCAAGGCTTTGGGTATAATGCTGGACGCTGTCAAAACGATACATGACACGCTCACAAAGCATCGTGGCAAGGCGCTTTTCGACGCTGTCGGGTTTTCCGGCTATTTCCGTAAGATTCCCCTTAAGCCTCTCGATGATCCGATCTATATGCGAAAGGGCGATCTCCTCTTTGCTCGAGAAGTGCAGGTAAACGCTCCCCTTTCCGATCCCGACCTCGCGTGCTAGATCGTCTATCGTCATCTTTTTGTATCCGAATCTCGCCAGCAACCTATCTGTCGCATCGAGTATCGCATCGCGCGTGCTGATCGTACTTACGGCATCTCTCATAAAGTGACCAATGACCCAAAACGTATTGTGGTCATAATACTAGACGTATCCAGGCATTGTAAAGTTGCAATTTTCTTTAACGGAGTAATTTCTAAAAATATTTTCGACCCCGAAGCTTTTGCGGCATCAAGTCACCTTCAGGGTCGTTACCCTCGTCCTTGCCGTAACCCAGGTCTTTCATCAGTTTTGTCGGGGCGTTGCGGATCTTCATTGGCACCGGCAAATTGCCGAGCTTTTTGGCATCTTCCATCGCGGCTCCGATAGCGTTGGTTGCGGAACGGTCTTTTGCGGCGTTGGCTAGATATGTGACGCCGTGGGCTAGGTTTAATGAACACTCGGGCATTCCGATTGTCGTTACTGCCTGAAATACCGCATTTGCAACGACGAGGGCGGTGGGCTGTGCAACGCCGATGTCCTCGGATGCGAAGATCACCATCCGTCGGGCGATAAATTTTGGGTCCTCGCCGGATTCGAGCATGCGGGCGAGGTAATACATCGCGGCGTCCGGTTTGCTCGCTCGCATCGATTTGATAAACGCCGAAATGACGTTGTAATGCTCTTCGCCTTTTTTGTCGTAGCGGAGAAATTTGGATTGCAGCGTTTCTTTGAGCGTTTCGAGCGTGATCGAGTCATAGAGCCGCGAAGTGTTTTGGATCATAGTGATAGCCTGGCGGGCGTCGCCATTTGCCATCTCGATCAGCCATTGCTTTGAAACATCGTCAAGCTCAAAACCGGTACGGTCGATGATCGCCGCCATGTCGGCATCCGAGAATTCTTCGAGAACAAAAACACGCAGCCGCGACAGCAACGCCGGGATCACCTCAAAGCTCGGATTCTCAGTCGTTGCTCCGATCAATACAAGCTCGCCGTTCTCGACAAACGGCAGCAGGAAGTCCTGCTGGGCCTTGTTAAAGCGATGTATCTCGTCGAGAAACAACACTCGAGGACGACCGTCGATCGAGGGTGTTTTTACGATCTGACGAATGTCTTCTTTGCCGGCGGAGACGGCTGAAAGTTCGTAAAAATCAGCTTTGATCGCATTTGCGTAAATGCGTGCAAGCGTAGTCTTGCCGGTTCCGGGTGTGCCCCAAAGGACAAACGAAAATATATGTCCTTGCTCGATCGCTAGACGCACGGGTTTGCCTTGCCCGACCAGATGGGTTTGGCCGATAAATTCGTCGAGGCTCGTGGGCCTGATCTCGTTTGCGAGCGGTTCCATAATTTAAACTATACCGCACAACAAAAAAGGCGGCTGTGACAAGCCGCCTTTCGATCAAAATGTGGTGGCCAGAGACGGGGTCGAACCGCCGACACGCGGATTTTCAGTCCGCTGCTCTACCAACTGAGCTATCTGGCCAAAACGCGTCCAAACCGTATTGGACGCGAATTTGTAAGTGTAAATAAGTGGCCAGAGTATGTCAAATTCCATCAGAAATTCACCATAGAGGCACGGAGGAGACAGAGTGTAAGGCGGTGCCTTTGTGATGAAGCTTTCTATTCTGGTGCCTCCGGTGTTTCCTCGGGTTCGACCTTCGCTGCCTTTCCGGCTGCAGCGGCCTTTGCCTTCGGCTCTACCATAACAAAGCCCAACGCCTGCTTGACGTCGAGTTCGATGCGTTCGAGGAGCGGCAGGTCGCCTTTTAGCATGTTTTTGACGTTGTCGCGGCCTTGGCCGAGGCGTTCGCCTTTGTATGAGAACCAGGCGCCCGACTTTTCGACTATGTTATGGTTAACGGCGATATCGAGCAGGTCGCCCTCGCGGGAGATGCCTTCGCCGTACATGATGTCGAATTCGGACTCGCGGAATGGCGGTGCGCATTTATTTTTGACCACCTTAACGCGGGTGCGATTGCCGACGACCTTGTCGCCGTCTTTGATGGCACCGATGCGGCGGATGTCGAGCCTCAGGCTGGCGTAGAACTTGAGTGCTTTGCCTCCGGTCGTGGTTTCGGGCGAACCGAAAAACACACCGATCTTTTCGCGAAGCTGGTTGATAAAGATAAACGTCGTGTTCGAGCTAGCGACGATCGCAGTTATCTTACGCAGAGCTTGTGACATCAGGCGCGCCTGCAATCCCGGCAGGGAATCGCCCATTTCACCGTCGAGCTCCGCACGCGGCACGAGTGCGGCGACCGAATCGATGACGATAACATCGACGCTGTTCGAGCGTATCAGCGTTTCGGCGATCTCAAGCGCCTGTTCACCCGAATCCGGCTGCGAGATGAGCATGTCGTCAATGTTGACGCCGAGTTTGGTCGCATATTCCGGGTCCATCGCGTGTTCGGCGTCAATGTAGGCACAGACGCCGCCGGTCTTTTGCGCCGAGGCAACCACCGTCAGAGCAAGTGTCGTTTTACCCGAGCTCTCCGGCCCATAGACCTCAATAATACGGCCGCGCGGAAATCCGCCGACGCCAATGGCGTAATCGAGGCTCAGACAAGTGGTCGAGATCGCTCCGATATCCTCGTGCGGCCGTTCGCCGAGCCGCATGATCGCACCTTTGCCAAATTTTTTCTCGATCTGCTGCAACGCAGATTCGATCGCTTTTCCTTTATCTAGACTCATAATAAGTATTCTCCCGTTCTGCCTACTCTACCGCCCATCAGTGTTTCCGTGATGAAGCTACGTTTCTATCTATCCGTTCCATATCACCTAGTACCCCATTCGGTTCCCTTTATTCTGCCCAAAAGTTGGAGGCTTTTATTCTCCTCGTAATAACAGCGAATCAGCCAAGTCAGGCCATCGGCGGTCTTTTTCGTCCACTGTAGGTCGTAGAAATAGCCATTATCGCCTTCTTTATATACATCACCCGGTTTGCCAAATGTTTTCATGCTCCAGGCCTTCAGATCAAAGTCCTCATTGAATAAAATATATATCGCATAAACAAAACCCTTGGCGGGAATCTTAGCGATATCGAGTTTTTGGACCTCACGTTCGATATTGCCATGCTCGTATTTGTCGACGACGATCACCTTGCGGGTGACCGCAGCCGTTTCCTCTTCATCCAACCCGTGGATCCGAACGGTGAGATTTTTAATATTTCCTTTTGAATAGGGAATGTTTAGCTCAAGCGGCCCAAATCTCGAGCTGGCGACGGCCTCCTTTAGATCGATCATTTTGGCAAAATCGCGAAAGCTCATTCCGAGATAAATTTGACCCAGGTCAACCGGGATCAGTTTCTTTTGCGCAGCATAATTGAATTTCGGTCTCGATTGAGCCACGCAATCAATACCCATTAGAGCTGTAAATAACAGTGCTAGAACAATATTCTTTTTCATATCGGCAGAGTGATTTTTTTGATGCTTATTTTCCCTTGATCCTATCATTCGGGTTCAACTGATGTGATCCTAACACAAGTGATACTGTGTTTCATACATAAAACATCAAATTTCCCGAAAAAACTCGAAAAAAAGATACCAAATTGCAGCCAAAACGTGAATTTTGAGAGATTTTAGCCCAATTTTAGTCAAATATCAATTCCAAAGCGTCGTGATCTCGCGGAGCGTTCTGCCCGTAGCTTAAAGATAGAATCCCACACTTGCCAGACTTTCGACAATAGGCAAAACATTTGGGAGTTTGCTTTCGTTATTACTTGCATTGCGTGCTTGAAAACGGGTAGAGTTGGCAGTTGAAGCGACATGGAAACACTGGATTTTTTGGGCCAGACACTGGACGGTAAATACCGGATCGAACGCGAGCTTGGGCGCGGCGGTATGGGGACTGTGTATCTTGCGACTCATCTCGGCACGGAGCGGCCGGTGGCGGTTAAGATCATTGCTCCGCAGTATATGAAACGCGCCGAATTTGTCGAACGTTTTCGCCGCGAAGCGCGTGCCGCCGGGCGGCTGCGTCACCCAAATGTCGTCAACGTCACGGATTTTGGCTTTGCCGAGTCGAGAGACGGGCAGGTCGCGTATCTTGTGATGGAATATCTCGACGGCTGTACGCTGGGGGAGATATTAGAAGAGGAGCGAAATCTGCCGGTCGGATGGACGCTCGATATCCTCGAGCAGGTCTGCTCTGCCGTGCATGAGGCACACACGCAGGGCATCATCCATCGCGATCTAAAGCCCGACAATATCTGGCTCGAACCCAATCAACGCGGCGGCTATACCGTAAAGGTGCTTGATTTTGGTATCGCCAAGCTTGAGGAACACGATGACGTGATTTCGACGGGCGAGCATGAAACTTATGTCAGCGCCACGCCGACGTATAGTTCGAAAGGGAAAGCGACGTTCGCCGGAGGCGAGATAGACGGGACGCAGGTTGGCGGCAACGTTATCTCGACACAGGTCGCTGAGGCGACGACTGTTGCCGATGGCAGGGAACGAGGGTCGATCGCGTCGGAGGCTGGGACGATCAATCTATCACTAATTTCTAGCGAGAATGAGACGGTAATACTTGATGACGGTGATATCTCGGATGACTATCAGGACACGGTCGGGACTCGGGCGATATCTTCACGATCGGGCGGCGGCACGCCGCAGCGTGAAAACTTCACGACGAACAGGTCGCTTTACGATTCTAAAAACTCGGCGGAGTTGACGCGTGTCGGGGCCGTTTTGGGTACACCGCTTTATATGTCGCCGGAGCAGTGCCGTGGCGAGCATTTAGATCCGCGTTCGGACATCTACAGCCTCGGTGTGATCGCTTATCAAATGCTGTCGGGGCGGACGCCATTCGAGGGTGATTTTAAGGATGTGATGGAATCGCACAAGACCATCGAACCCAAACCGCTCAAGGCGAAAAACGTCCGTAGAAAGTTAAAACAGGGAATACATCTGGCGCTTCACAAAGATCCGGAATTTCGCCCGCAATCGGCCGAAGCATTTTCTAGCAAGCTGCGGGCGAGGTCAGAGGGAATTTGGGGATTGCTTCGCCGTGCTCTTGTTATTTGGAGCGAACATCTGCCTAAATTTCTGTCACTGACGGCGTTTTTCTCGATTCCGATGATCGTTTTGACGCTGGTACTGCTGGCGCTCTCGTTTCTGCGGGTTAGCGACATGATCTCCGAAACGGTCGGCGGCGTCTCGATCGGCCTGGTCGGATTTTCGCTGACGCTCGCGAGCGCTTTTTGCACGAGCCTGCTTATCGGCACTATCTCTTGGATCGTTACACAGTATCTGTCCGTCCCGCTTCGGCCCGTACGGCTGCGGCCGGCGCTTGCGGAGGCCCGGAAGAAATGGAAACGAATTGCCGGAACAGCATTTTTGACGATGCTTTTACCATTCGTGGCCGCCACTGCTGCGGGGGCTGTCGGCTTTGCAGTTGGTGCAATGCTAGGGCTCATCGCCTATCCCTTGACGCAATCGGTGGCACCTATACCGGTGGCAGGTTTTATCCTCGGATCTCTGGCCGGGCTCGCCGGATTTTTCTGGTCATACATCTCGTTCATACTCGTACCGCCCGTCGTTATGATGGAAAATGTCGGCATTCGCGCGGCATTGAAACGTTCGCGGGCACTGGTCAAACGGTCATTTTGGACGGCGTTTGGTGCAATTTGCATCATGATCCTGATCCCCGGCATCATCGCGGGAACGATCTCATACGTTGTTAATGTCTCGGCAAAGGCATTTGATCCAAAACCCAAAGCCGCAGTTGAGACGACTCAGCCGGCCACTGCACCTGCGGATCCTGCTACAGCAGGCGCACCTGTTGCAGAAACTCCGGTTGTAGAGCCGGCCGTAGAGAAGGACGACGGTTGGAATTGGTCGTTTAATCGCCGAAACGCCGTTGGTTCCGGCGGCAAGGATATGGATATGCGGACGCGTGTAAAACACACCATTCTCGAATCGCTCATCCAGATATTGTGGCTGCCTATGCAGATCCTCGTCTTTTCGTTTTCTGCTATCATAGTTGCATTGCTCTATTTGAAAACCCGGCTGGCCGGCGGTGAATCGATGAACGAGCTGCTCGAACGATTCGAAGACGATGAACGCCCGCGAAGAAAATGGCAGGAACGCGTCAGAGCACGCCTGATCCAGTCCGGCCGGATACCGAGCAAACCCTGACCAGATGCGGCTTGCGATCACCAGAACCCTTTTAATAACCGCTGTCACACTCACGTTTTGGCTCACTACGGCAGCGCAGGATGTGACGCGCGAGCTTAATGTCACGGCGGGCTCGACGGTCGAGATCGTCAATCGGTACGGACGCGTGGGTATCACGGTCGAGATCGTCAATCGGTACGGACGCGTGGGTATCAAAGCCGAGACGGTTGCTGATGAAAAATCGCCATCGGGGAGGGTTGTGGCTTCGTCGCCAAAAGGTGTTTCCGATGGCGAGGTCAAAGCCGTCGCCGGCGGCGGGAAGACGACGATCACAGTTTCGTCCACTGATCCGCGAAAACGCATTGATCTTGTCCTTACCTTGCCCGAACGATCTAATCTTGTTGTTCAAACTGTTGCGGGTGCCGTGGAGGTGAACGGCAATTTTGCGTCCGTTAATGCGACGACCGAGACGGGTACGGTTGCGGTGGATGTGCCTGACGAAAATATCACTTACAACCTGCTTTGGACGGAATCAAAGCCGCGAGTTGTCGCCGATTTTGATCTCTCTGCCATTAAGGAGAAGAGCGGCGGACGATTTGAGATCAAAGGAAAAGAGCGGGTCGAAAGCCCTAAGTCGAAAGACCCAGGCCCTGAGCATGGGATCTCGAAGTCGGTCAGGCTCGACCTTACGACCGCACGCGGGATCATTTTGATCAATGTGCCGCCGAATGAAGTGATGAGCGACCTGCGTGAGCGACCTTTGACGAATGCGGCAAAGTCGATCGTTCGCAGCGGTGATTCGCTGTTGATGGAGGCGATCCGGCGGGCGGCACCGAAATATTACGGTGATTACGCACGGAGTCTTCCGCCGATGATGTTGGAGCCAAAGTTTGCGGCTAAATCTGCCCAAACCGAGAATCCGAACGCTCCGCTCAAGACCGCTTTGGTCCGGGTCACCGACCTAAAGAACCGTTCGATCGCCGGTTTAACTGCAAACGATTTCGAAATTACCGAGAGCGGCACGGCACGCGAGATCGTTTCGGTCGAGCGATCGACGGCACCGTTCAATCTCGTGCTGCTACTTGACGTCTCGGGCAGCGTTGAGAATTACGTTAACTTTATCCGCAAAGCGGCACGGGCGTTTGTGAACACGGTCGATGAAAAAGACCGCGTGTCGATCGTGATCTTTAACGACGACGTTAAGGTGCTGTCAAAATTTACGACCGACAAAGGCAAGCTGTCGGAGAGTCTCGACACCTTTGATGCCGGGGGCAGCACCGCGTATTACGATGCGCTTGCGTACGCGGTGAGCGATACGTTGCGGCAGTTCAAGGGCGAGCGTACCGCGATCGTCATACTGACCGATGGCGACGACAATCGCTCATTTCTGGCGTTTGATTCGCTGGCGGGTTCGATTCAAGAAAGCGGCGCCTTGATCTATCCGCTTTATGTTCCGTCCGGACTGATCGCCGCAGCGGCGGCCAATCCGAACGCCGATATCGATCCCGTCAGGCGTAAGTATATGTCCGTCTCAGCAAAAGCCGGAGGTGAGGGCGAAAAGCTCGCACAAGTTTCGGGCGGCGTCTATTATCCCATCAAAGAGATCGCCGAGATCCAAAAGGCTTACGAAGACATCGTTGTCCAACTCCGTTCGGCATACAACATCACGTTTCGGTCCGAAGTATCGGGCGGCGGCTCCCCGCGTTTGAAGATAAAAAGTAAGCGCGAGAACACATTTACGACGGTTACATCAGTCGCTGCATCTCAGTAGGTGGATCATAGAAGGGGAAATAGGTTTATGGAGCGTAGAAAGTTTTTGGGAAAATTTGGAATGGGAGCGGCTGCGGTCGGCACCCTTACCTCGTTACCGGGAGATGCTCGACCAATTGAACGGGCAGACGGCGCGGATCGAAATTCTTTTAGGGCGGCCGACTTTGGAGCTGTCGGTAATGGCACAGCAGACGATACGGCCGCGATCCAACGTGCGATAGATGCTGCCCATAAACTCGGGGGCGGTACGATCTACTTAGAGGGCAGCAGCGGTAGAGATTTTAAATGTGCGGGCCAGATCTCGCTCGATGAAAAACGCGGGGTGCGTATCGCAGGTAGTTCGGGGCCCAATGTTCACGGCGGGCGGGGTGCGGCGATGGCGCGACTAAAGTATACCGGTACTGCTTCGCCGTTTCTTTCATTGAGATCAAGTTTTTCCGTTTCGCTTGAATCCGTCAGCATTGGTTACAGCAACCCGTCTTTCAGAGGATCGTTGGTCGAAACGGGACATAGCCCAAATGCAAAACTTGATCCGGGGAATCTATTGTTTGACCGCTGCCAGTTTTCCGGTTATGAACGGGCTCGGAACGCGGGAGTGCTGCTAAATTTAACTTCATGCATTTGTTCAACGGTGCGAAATTGCCTGTTTCTCGATGCTGATATCGGTGTTGAAGGAACCCGCACGGCCTATTCAAATGTGATACAGATCACCGATTCGATCTTCCTCAGGCTGAATAAGGTAGCGATCCACAGTGCGGGCGAATCATGGCTGATCTCCGGGTGTACATTTGAACCGCTTGTCGGTGGACGAGCCGGGGCATATCTGCAAGGCCCGAAAACGACCGGTTATGGACTCGTAATTATTGGGTGCTGGATGGGAGATGTTACTACGGCCGGCGGGTGCTGGATAGATATCACACAGGGCAGTGTGCTTGGGTTGACGATAATCGGAAACCGGATAGCCGCGGGCGGTCCCGGATCTCGCGATGCAGCTATAAAGCTCGGAAATGGAAATCAAGGTATCACGATAACCGGTAATAGGATCGAAAGTTTCATCGGTATAGATTTTGTCGCCCCGACTTCATTTGGTGCCTCGATAATGGGCAACGACATTCAAGCCACAACTCCGATCGCAAACCTGAAAAACGCAATGAACCATGTCGTTGTTGGGCAAAACACGATCGCGAACACTTTTAGCGGAGCAACGACCTTTGAAACGGCAATATTTAATGGTGACGGGGTTAGAGGAAGCATTAGCCTTAGTCCGCAGACCTGGGGTCCCCCGACAAAACCCCAAAACGGCGATATGTGGACAACCGACGCGGGGCTGTTCGTCAGAATAAATGGCGTCACGAAAAAGGTCGCACTTGTATGATCCGGGCACGAGTACCTCTGAAGGCTGCCTTTTGAATCTAATGCCTTGAGTGTGTTCAAATTGAATCTGATTTGAACGACGAAATATTACATCCCCTATTCGCCGCCGCCGGGCATCGTCCGTTGACCGTTACGGAGCTTAACGCCGAGGTCAAGGATGTTCTTGAGCGTGGGTTTTCGGGGGTTTGGGTCGAGGGCGAGGTTACGGGTTTTGTCGCGGCGGGGTCGGGGCATTGGTATTTTACGCTCAATGACGGGACGTCGCAGATCAGGGCGGTTTGCTGGAAAGGGACGAATTATCGAATCCGTTTTAAGCCGCAAAACGGTATTGCGGTGCGTGTTCGCGGGAAGGTGACGCTTTATCCGGCGAGGGGCGAATGCCAGCTTGTGGTCGAGTCCCTTGAGCCGTCCGGCGAAGGGGCTTTGCGTGCGGCGTATGAGCAGATCAAGGCGACTCTCGATGCCGAGGGGCTATTTGCTCCTGAACTCAAACGACAGATACCGTTCCTGCCGAGGCGTGTCGGGGTGGTGACATCGCCGACCGGTGCTGCCTTTCACGACATTCTTAATGTTCTGACGCGGCGGGCAAGATCGGTAAGTGTTGTGCTCGCCCCGACGTTTGTGCAGGGTGAAGGTTCGGCTGACAGCATTCGTCAGGCGGTCGCTGATCTTAATGAATACAACCGGACGCTCGACGCGGCGAACAAGATCGACGTTCTTATCGTCGGACGCGGCGGCGGGTCGCCTGAGGACCTGTGGGAGTTTAATGATGAGGCTCTCGCGCGTGCGCTTCGAATGAGCGAGATTCCTGTGATATCGGCCGTCGGACACGAGATCGACTGGTCTATTTCCGATCTGATCGCTGATCTGCGGGCAGCAACACCGTCGGCAGCGGCCGAATTGGTAGCGGGACGCGAGGAAGACATCATACGAGACCTGCATCTGTACGACGAACGGTTGGCGGGGTTAATGGAACGTAAAATTTATGATGCTGTGATCCGCGTTGAGAATGGATCACTTGCATTGCGTAATAGCTTTACTTCGGGTGTGCAGGCCGCACAGATGCGTTTTGCAAATGTTGCGTCACGGCTGACGCCCGCGACGCTAAAAGCAAAGACCGTTGCCGCGGCAAACTCACTTGCCGTGCTCGATCACCGACGTATTACCGCAACGCAGCATTCGCTCAATGTTAGATCTGAAGCTCTGAATGTTCAGATGGCAAAGCTCAACGCTTTGTCGCCGCTTGCGGTGTTGACGCGCGGATATTCGATCACACAGACGGCGGACGGACAGGTTTTGCTCGATGCCGGACAAGTTAAAAAAGGCGATAAATTGAAAATTCGGCTTAAACGTGGAAAACTGAACGCCGAGGTTTTGTCATCTGAAGAATAATGTCGAAACGTGTATTCGCTATCGCCGGAATTGTTTTATTGTTGATCCTGGCGGTCGTCGGGCTCGGCAGTTTTTTGTATTATCAAAGCCTCAAAGACACACCGCAGTATTCGCTGGCTCTGCTCGTTGACGCCGCGAAACGTGACGATAAGCCTGAGATCGACAAGCTGGTCAATATCGACAACGTGGTCGATGACTTTGTCCCGCAGATCACCGACAAGGCGGTCGAGATGTACGGACGCGGGTTGCCGCCGGCAATTATCGGCAGGGTCGCAAAACTTGCGACGCCGCTATTTCCGGCATTAAAACAGCGGGCGAGAGCCGAGTTGCCGCGAGTGATCCGTGATCGAACTGATCGGTTTGGGAACGTACCTTTTTTTGCGATGGTGTTGGGAGCCGATAAATATCTCGATATCACCGTCACCGGCGATACCGCTCTCGTCAAGAGCAAACTGCCGGAACACACGCTCGAGATGACAATGCGGCGGATCGACGGGCGTTGGCAGATCGCCGGTGTCAAAGACGAAAAACTCGCGACGGACATCGCCCGTGCTGTCGGCCAGCAGATCATAACGATCGCGATCGGCGGGTTGAATAAAGAATCGGCGGAGACGCTAGGCGTCGGAAATCTGGCGGACCTGCTCAGACAGGCTGAGGAACTTGTAAGGTAGTTATGAAAAACTCTTTCGAAACATCGCTGGTCGAATTAGAAGAGATAGTAATAAAGCTCGAAGAGGGCGATCTGCCGTTAGAAGAGAGCCTCGAGCTTTTTGAAAAAGGTATCAACCTTTCGCGATCTTGCCGCGAGCGTCTGACGAACGCCGAGCGGCGGATCGAGATATTGATGAAAGACCCCGACGGCGGATTTACCGCCGAAGAGATCGAGCCCGACAGCTTGCGAGATTAATTCATTGCCACGACCACAACGATCGCGAGTACCAACAGAAACACAAACCCACTCACAACGCCCATATAAATAGCGACGCCGACTGTATTGTCCTTACCCGATTTCCCGTTAAACTTTTTGCCGCACTGCGGGCATTTGACGTGCGTCAGCAATTTGGGGCCTATGAGTCCGCCCCACCAAGTAAAGTTTAATATTTGAGCATTGGTGTCCCCGCACTGGGGACACGCTGCGTAAGTCGTCATGATCTTATCGGCGTGAGCTAAATATACTCAGGATATACCAGAACAAAAGTGCGACGCTCGCAAACAACGTCAATGCAGCGGCGACATGCTGTTTTGTGTTAAAACGATGCAGCACCTGCGAAGTCTGGTAAAGGATCGAGGTTCCCGCAAATGCGACCATTATAAACGCGAATACATTACCCAACGTAAAGCCAAAAATCGCACTCGCAACGATAAATCCCAAGGCGGCAAATCCGCCTATACCAAGGATCGGAGCGAGCCATGAAAAATCGCTCCGCGTCACAAATACGGTAAATGTCAGTCCGGCAAACAGGCCAAGTGACACAATGCCGGCTTTGAGGATCACTCCGGGATCACCCGAATAATAGGCAGCCATCACAAGCAGCGGTACGAAAATTACCGCTTCGGCAATGATAAACAGGCCGAGTCCCATATATTGGACCGCTTGCGATGTCTCGGAAACCGCCCAACGGTTAGCCAAAAACGAGATCGCCATAAACAATCCTAAAACGACCAGCCAGCCAATGCTGCCGCCCGAAAAGATGAGCGACGCGATAACCATTGCAATGCCGGTCGAAAAGAAAAAGGCTTCGACGGCGATAAAGGCAAACACCGCGATCGCTAACAGTAAATAAGTTTTGCGGATAAACGCCGCTCTCTCAGCCGGTGCGGCCAGGGCCGCAGAATCGCCGTAAGTGGTTGTAAAGTCTTCCATAAATACTCCTGACTATTAGATACGATTACCGAGTCGATGTTTGCTTGTAAACTAGCCGTCGCTTGTCGCGGCACGGCTGCCTTTCATCATGCCATCGACGCTCAGCATACCCGAACCATGGGACGCAATATAAAGAAACACGAAGCAATAAAGGACTGCAGTTTCGCCGCCGTTCATTATCGGCAATGGCCCTTGCGGCTGGTGGACCATAAAGTAAGCAACGGCCATTGTGCCACTGGCAAGGAATGCCGCAAAGCTCGAGAAAAAACCGATCATTACGAGAAAGCCGCATACCACTTCGATGATCGCGGCGACGAGGATAATTCCAGCTAATTCACCGCCGGCTTGTTTTGCGGGTGGCCAGCCAAACAATTTTTGCGTGCCGTGCAGCATGAACATAAAACCGATGACTATGCGAAAAATGGAGTAAATATAACCTGAGTATCTGCCGAGAAAACTATCCATGTAGATGTGCTCCTTTCATTTGAATTCCGAATTTCGAACAGTATAGCGCATTAGTGCCGTTTGCAAACAAAATGGGCGGCCCATATTTGGACCGCCCGTTGATCTTGATGATCGGATAAGTTTAGCTTGCGGCTTTGACGGCCTCGGCGGGTTCCGCACGCGGTGCGGCTAATCCGAGCTCCGGCGAACGCCAGAGATTTGAGACCAGCAATTCGCGAATAAACGTCATTTCCTTAGGCAGACGATCGTAAAGTTGAAAGAAAAGCTCGTCGTGCATGGCGATCTCTTTGAGCCACATGTCGCGGTCGAGATTCATCACCTTTTTCCACTGATCCTGAGTGAAATCGAGCCCTCGCCAATCCATGTCTTGATAACGCGGCATCCAGCCGAGCGGTGTTTCGGTGCCCTTGGACACGCCGCGTGAACGCTCGACAATCCATTTCAGAACACGCATATTTTCGCCATAGCCGGGCCACGCAAATTTGCCGTCTTCGTCTTTGAGAAACCAGTTGACCGAGAAAATACGCGGGGGTTCCGGGATCTGACGGCCAAAATCGAGCCAGTGAGCAAAGTAATCGCCCATGTGATATCCGGCAAACGGCAGCATCGCAAAGGGATCGCGTCGCACTTCGCCGATGTTGCCAAACGCGGCAGCCGTCATCTCCGATCCCATGGTTGCGGCCATGTAGACGCCGAACGCCCAGTTAAATGATTGCTGTACGAGCGGCACGACCGAGTTGCGGCGGCCGCCAAAGATAAATGCCGAAACGGGCACGCCTTTGGGGTCGTCAAAGTTTGGATCGACGACCGGGCATTGCGTTATCGGTGCTGTAAATCGTGCATTCGCATGGGCTGCTTTGCCCTCGCTAGCCGGTGACCAGTCGTTGCCTTGCCAGTCGATGGCGTGCGCCGGAGCCTCGCCGTCCATGCCTTCCCACCATATGTCGCCGTCGTCGGTGAGAGCCACGTTCGTAAAGATCGTGTTCTCCTTGATGGACTCCATGGCGTTGGGATTGGTCGAATAATTCGTGCCCGGAGCGACGCCAAAGAATCCGTTTTCAGGGTTGATCGCACGTAGCTTGCCGGTTTCGTCGGGCTTGATCCAGGCAATGTCGTCGCCGACTGTGGTAATTTTCCAACCCTCTTCCTGAAATGCCTTGGGCGGAATGAGCATTGCGAAATTTGTCTTGCCGCAAGCCGAAGGGAACGCCGCACAGACGTAATCTTTCTTGCCGTCAGGCGATTCGACGCCGACGATGAGCATGTGCTCGGCGAGCCAGCCTTGGGCACGGCCGAGGGTCGAAGCGATACGCAGAGCGAGACATTTCTTACCCAAAAGGGCGTTGCCGCCGTAGCCTGAGCCATACGAGACGATCGAATTTTCCTCTGGGAAATGGACGATATATTTATCTTTGGGATCCGGCGAACACGGCCATGCGACATCGGCCTGGCCTGCCGCAAGCGGCATTCCAACCGAGTGGAGACATTTGGTAAATTCGCCATCCTCAACCTTTTGCAGGGCGTCGAGAGCCTGTTTGCCCATGCGGGTCATGATCTTCATATTGACCGCGGCGTACGCCGAATCGGTGATCTGCACGCCAAACTGAGAGATCGGCGAACCGATCGGGCCCATGCAAAACGGCACGATATACATCGTGCGGCCGGTCATGCAGCCGTCAAATTTCTTTTTCAAAATGGCCTTCATCTCGATCGGGGCCATCCAGTTGTTGGTCGGACCGGCATCGCCCTTTGCACGCGAACAAATATACGTGCGGTCCTCGACACGGGCCACATCGCTCGGATGCGAGCGTGCCAGAAACGAATTAGGCCGCTTTTCGGGGTTGAGCTTGATAAAGGTACCCGCGTCAACCATCTCCTGACACATGCGGTCGTATTCCTCTTGCGAGCCGTCGCACCAATAGACGCTATCGGGTTTGCACAGCGTGACAGCCTCGGTGACAAAGCGTATCAGCTCTTCGTTAGTGATGTTCGACGGTATCGTTAGATCGGTCATGTTAAAAAATTCTCCTAAGGGAATTCTAACTAATTGAATTCTTAAATGGAAAAAACGAGTAATAAGACTCGTTTTCAGCAGTTATTCGATTAGCTTATCACAAGATAAGAAAAAGCAGTGAATAGTGAACAGTGAACAGTGAATAGTGAAAGAACTGAAAACTGAAAGCTGAGATGCCCTTACTGTCGTGCGGGCTTCTGCACTCGGTACTGATTGAACGTGTGGGCAATCACGGTAGTGATTATTATTGCACCGCCGAGGATGGCCCAGTTGGAGGGGCGTTCGCCGATGAAGAGGAATACCCAGACGGGGTTTAGGAGCGGTTCGATAAAGCCGATGATGCTGGCGTCGAGGGGGCGTGTGCCGCCGGTGACGCCCTTAATAAACAAGATGTACGCGATGCCGATCTGGATAATGCCAAGAAAGGCAACGGCAAGGATATCCGTCAACTGCATTACAGGTATCGCCGTGATGCCGCTAGGGAACGTAAGTAATGCGAGCAGGAAATTGCCGTAGATCACCGTGATGACGGGGTTCATGCCTACCGCCTTCGGGTGCCGCAGCAGCATTATGTACAGTCCTAGGAAGATACCCGAGCCGAGGGCGGCGATGTTGCCTTGATAATCGCCGATCGTTAAGTCGCCGACGAAGAAAAGGCTCATTCCCGCGATACAAAACACGACAGTAACGAGGTCACGCAGGTGAAATTTTTCACTTATCACAAAGGGGGCGAGTACGAGAATATAGATGGGAGCGGTGTACTGGAGGAAAATGGCGTTGGCAGCGGTGGTGTGTTTGGTCGCCCAGACGAAGAGAAACAGCAGCGTCGCGTAGATGATTGATGCGACGACGCCAAAACCGTTGATCCGCAGGCCGTTTTTGCGGGTGATGATGAGGACGGTGAGCCCAGCGAGCAAGCTGCGGAAAAACGTTACTTGGTAAGCATCGAGGTTTGTCGCGAGCTTGATAAACATCCCACCGGTGCTCCATAAAAGCACGGCGATGACGACCAAGACGACCGGGGGAAATGGTTTCTTTTCGATATCCACGCAAGGTTTTTACCACAAAGGCACGAATAACACTAAAACATAGCCGGGAAAATGGAGATTATTTGTACCCGGATCTGCGATCTAGCATCCTAAACTTAGTCGGTGGTCCACGGTGAACATAACCGACATCATAATTCCCCAGCAAGGGAAAAATCTGATAAGATAACGAACAGACTGAGTCGCCCCATCCCACGCGTTGCTTGGTCTCACAAGGAGAAATAAATGACCAAGCAGTTTTTGGGCTCATTTGCGGCCACACTCTTCTCAGTTTTAACGATAGTTTCGACAGGTTTCCCACAAACCAGCCCGAGTAAAGAATTTCCCGGAGTAAAGATCAAGAATTTTGGCCAGATGGACGAGCGGTTCTTTCGCGGAGCCCAGCCCAAAAAAGGCCAGTATGAAGCTCTGAAAGATCTGGGCGTGCAGACGATCATCGATCTACGCGAAAAGCCGAAAGGTTATGCAAAGGCGGAGGTCGAGGCATTAGGGATGCGTTACGTCAACATCCCCATCATCGACAAAGCTTATCCGACAGAAGAGAACATCGCTAGCTTTCTAAAGGTGCTCGATGACCCCGAGACGGGCGTATTCTTTGCCCACTGTAAGGGCGGACGTCATCGAACGGGCGATGTCGGAGCGGTTTACAGGTCGATCAAAAACGGGTGGAGTTTTGACCGAGCCTATCTTGAGATGAAGAATTACGATTTTTACTCTTCGTGGGGCCACGGCAAGCAGAAAGATTTTGTTATTGATTATTTCGTCAAAGCCGACCAGCAACGAGCGCAGTCTGCTCCAGCGACCAAGAAGGGCGGCAATTAATAAAACCGGTTAGTTAGTAATGAAAGAGCGGGGCCAGATGGTACCGCTCTTTTTTGCTTACTGATAGATATCGGCGGCACTCTTCGTCTTTGACCACTGAATGCCCTCGGTATTGTCGGGATCCGCGGCCAAGATGCGGTCGCTGAGCTTATCCGTCGTTAGATTGATGCGGAGATTGAGATAATATGTGATCGCACCAACTTCTTTTTTCTCGTCGACCGGCACGATCTCTCGAACCTCAGCCTCGATCTTTAGGCGTCTGAATATCTTTTTCAGGATCTCTTGCGTCTTTTCCGGCGATCGGGTTTTAACGGTCAACTCCATCGAGCGAAAGATCTGATCGGACTCACGGAACTCAAGCAGCCACAGCAGAGCCAAAGCAAAAAGACACAACGAAAGCCCAAGATCCCAGCGGCCCACACCCGCCGCTAATCCCAAGGCGAGACTGATAAGCAGAACAGTGATCTCCTTAGGATCGCGGATGTTGGTGCGAAAACGTACGAGTGAGACTGCGGCAAATATCGCAAATGCCCTTGCCGTATTATCGCCGACGATCATCATCAGCGCCGCAGCGACCACAGAAAGCAAGATCTGTGTCTGTGATACAAACAGGCTGCGGCGAAAGAGGTGGACGTTCTTTCGCGGCCGAAATGCCAGCACGCCGGAAAGTAGCACGGCGAGCAAGAGCCGCTGAACGATCTCAAGTGTCGCGGCAAACGTCACTTGGGAATCATCAGGAACCGTAGCAGGAATGGTCTGTCCCGGCATAAATGGGTTTTGGATCTCAGCGGCCGGGGTGGCTTGTGCGGCTGCTTTATTCGCCTGCGCAGAAACGCCGCTCCCGACTACCCCAAATATAAAGATAACGGTCAGAATGGCTGATAGACACGCCGCCACCGAACGTGATCTGTGTCGGTCAATGGATATAATGCTCATTATTTACCTGCAGACCGGGGGGATGCGGCACGGTCGAGTTGAGATATCCGGTCCTTTACTGCCCGTGTCAAAGTGTTGATATCGGCCGCCGAGTAGTTTGCCGCGCGAAATGCATCACGGATCTGTTTGTCGCTGAGCTGTGTAAGCAGGTCAGCAAGCCAGCGAGCGTCCGCGACGGTAAAATTTTTCATCATGCCGCGGTGTTTGCCGTAATATGCGAGCTTGACCATTCCCTTATCGGTTTCTTTGACGAATTTTGACTTGCTATAGTGGTCGGGATTATTACGGCTCCGGCCTATGACCCAAAAGAGCGGCAGACGGATCTTGCCCGGTTTGCCGAAACTGACGCCGAGGTCGCTAATAACGTATTGCTGCTGGCCGTTGCGTTTGAGGATGACGTTATTGAGCTCTTTCATATCCCAGTTGTTGAGAAATGCCATCATCAGTTTCAGCCCCTGCATCTGCCGAGTTCCTTCGAATGGCGTTTGTCCCCATCTCCAATTCTTGCCGCGATCTACATTTTCTGGACGAGCCTCCAGTCGAACATTGGAATAGGTGCCTTTTGTCGGAATGGTCAGACGCGGGATTAAATAGACGGTCTCGGTCTTGTAACCGAGAGCTGAGAGCAACCGCACGGAAGCGGTTTCGGACTGAGCCTCGTCACCTATCTTTGCGACCCACTTCTGACCGGAGCCGTCCTTTATCTTATATTTAAGCGAATGGCCGCCTTTTTCGACGCTGACGAATGTGATCCGGCTGAGGTCGGGTTTCATATCGCCGCCATCCGGCATCTCATAAAGATCCTGCGCAGAGATCGAAACCTTTTCCCATAGTACTGTGGGTTCTGAGTCAGATCTGCTCTGTGCAGAGAGTTCTGCATTAAATGTAAGTGCAAATAGGAAAAGTAATACTAATTTAATTTTCGTCTTAGCGGTCATATTGTCATCCCCCTTGTCACTTGGATAATAGTCAGTTAGATAGTTCGTTTACAGCCGAAAAAGCCACGATATTTGTGCGTTCCTGAAACGACAGCTGGCTATTTATCGCATCTTGTCCGTGTTCAGTTGTTACACGTGAATAGCTGCCATCCGGGCCGAGCTCACGGGCTTTCACAGTGTCGGTGAGGTATGTGTTCAGAAATTCATTGATCAGATACTGCTTCATTTCGGGTTCGCGGACGGGTGCGAGAACCTCGACACGCCGGTCCAAATTACGTGGCATAAAGTCCGAACTTCCCGTAAATACCACCGGATCTCCCCCGTTATGAAAATAATACGCACGGCTGTGTTCCAGCAGTTGTCCTACTATGCTGCGAACGCGGATATTCTCAGAGACGCCGGGGACGCCGGGCCGCAGAGTACAAACACCGCGCACGATCAAGTCGATCTCGACCCCGGCCTGCGAAGCGGCATAGAGTGCACGAACAATTTCGGTGTCCGCGAGCCGATTCATCTTGGCGACGATCCGTGCCGGTATGCCTTTCCGGGCATTATCCGTTTCACACTCGATCATCGCGACCATTTTTTCGCGAAGGTATATCGGGGCAACGACAAGTCTCTTATAGTCTTTGCCTCGAGCATAAACTGTTAGGTAATTGAAAAGTTCTGTAGCGTCCTCGCCGATCTCCGGGTCGGTCGTGAGCAATCCTAGATCGGTATAGAACGCCGATGTTTCAGGGTTATAATTGCCGGTCGCGATGTGGACATAACGGACAAGGGCGTCCTCTTCGCGACGGATTATGAGCGTGGTCTTGCAATGGGTCTTTAGCCCCAGCAAACCATAAGTAACATGTACTCCGGCCTCTTCCAGACGCTTTGCCCACTCGATATTATTAGCTTCGTCAAAGCGAGCCTTGATCTCGATAACGACGGTCACCTGCTTGCCACGCTCGCTCGCTTCGATAAGCAGCGGGGCGATCGGCGAATCTGATCCGATACGGTAAAGGCACATCTTGATCGCCAAGACGTCCGGGTCGGCAACGGCCTCGCGAATGAAATCCGTAACGATCGAATAAGGCATGTAAGGATGATGCAGCAACACGTCACCGGCTTTGATGATGTCAAATGTCGAGCCACCCTTATCGAATACGCTGGGTTTAATCGGCTTGACGGGAGATACTTTCAGATCCTGTCTGTTCAGCTTATAGAGTTCGAAAAGTGAACCCATCTCAAGTAGACCGTCGATCCGATAAATGTCATCCTCAGCAATTCCAAGCGATTCCTTAAGGTGATCAGCCATCTCAGCGGGCATCGAATCTGCGATCTCGAGGCGCAACACATCGCCAAAACGCCGCAGCTTTAAATTCTCCTCCATCGTCTCGAGCAGATCTTGGGCTTCGGATTCGCGAAGCGAGATATCGCCGTCCCGCGTGATCCTGAATAAATGACATGACGAGGGCGAAGCATCCGGAACTAAGTTGCGTATATTTGCCCGGATGAGATCCTCGATCAAAATAAACTTGCAGGTACTATCGCCAACGGGTACAAAGCGCGGTACGAAAGCGGGTATCTTGATCCGAACAAAAAATTCACTACCCGCATTGCCGAGTGCCCGCGACACACGTCGATTCAATTCGGGCTTAACGTTGAGTCCGATATTAAGACTGCCGCCCGATATGTAGGGAAACGGGTGCGTTGGATCCACGGCCTGCGGCGTCAGGAGCGGATATACACACTCATGAAAATACGCGTTCAAATCACGGCGCTCCGATTCGGTAAGTTCGTCGAACGTCGTGATCGATATACCGGCGGCCGCAAGAGCGGGTATCAGGTCCTCTCGAAAGCAATCTGCTTGTTGAGCAACCAAGTCGGAAACGCGGCTACGGATCTCTGCTAAGAGTTCGTCGGTCCGAAACCCATCCTCGGACACGCCGACCTCACGTCCCAGTTTTTCTTTTAGGCTGGATACGCGAATCATGAAAAACTCGTCCAGATTTGATGACAGGACCGCGAGAAATTTGGAGCGCTCGAGCAAGGGTTCATTTACATCCTGAGCCTCTTCCAACACTCGACGGAAAAATTCAACTAAACTGAGATCACGGTTGATAAAGAGCGGCTCAGGTTTAGCGTCAGCCACGGTGCGCAATTCGAGCAACTGATGGTTTACCTGCTCTGTAGCATCGGATGCTGCGATGATATTTGATTCTTCTCTCATTAAATTTTATGAAGGCCGCTCATAGAGCGGTGCCCGCAGAATTTTCCTAATGATTATTTACTCATAAATGGATTTAGGAGTATGTACGATGGAATACTCTACGGGCTGAGTGGAATCCAGCCGCAGATTCACGAAGGACACAAAGAATCGGTTAGTTCCTTCGTGTCCTTCGTGGCTTCTTGATTGATCGTGTTTAGTCGCCGGTCGTGGCCGAGGCAATGGTTTCGCGTAGGGCTTTTGCCGAAGTAGTGTTTGGTTCTAGTTCGACCTCTTCGATATTGTTGTATACCTTTTTGCCAAAGACGGCGTTCCAGGGCGGGATGACGAGGGTGACGTTGCCCATTGCACGGGCTTGGCATGAGAGACGCATGAACGGCTTTTCGTCCTCGGTCTGGTTGTAGCCAAAGACCTTCATCGCACGGCGTTCGCGGCGGTTGACCTCGGTCATTTTTTCCTGGCCGCCAAGCACACCGACCCAGCATGTGCCGCACGAAGCAGCTGTACATTCGACGGGAACTGGGCCTTCCCAGCAGCGGCTGTCAAGAGATTGCCAATCCTGTGAACGGTCGTTTGCCGATGCGGCGGTGATCTCTTGCTCGTTCATCAGCGGGAATTTGCCGCTCGAATTTGCGGCAGTGTATGTGACCGAGAATTTTTTGTTGATGGTTTTGAGAAAGCCGAAGACGCCTTGTGAATCGTCTTTTGCACGTTCGGCGACAATGGCATCGGGTGATTTCGTCATTACACCGCTCGGCTTTTCCACCTCACCGGTCGCGGCGTTAAAGGCTTCGAGACCGACTTGGTTGAGCGTCATCAGGCCGACGAGGACGATAGCGTTGACGAGCGGGCGGTCGACCTTGAGCTTTTCGGCGACGAGCATCCCGATCTGCTTGACCTCTTCTTTCAGGTCGTGGCTCTGGTCGGTAAAGACAGCAGCTTCTGCCTCGATCGCAGCTTTTACCGTTTTCCAATAGCGGTGGCCGTATAGGAAATGATGCGACGTGTCGATCTGATCGTTCAGCTCAAAAACGCCCTGCATCGCCAGGCCGTGGAGCGTCGCTTCACGATCCTCGGCGGCGTCGATAAAACGCTTGAGGCTCAGCGGATAAAAGCGAAACCAGATCTGGACGGCGTTCTTATCGACCTCGTGGATGCAGGGAAGCAGTTCGTCGAGGGCGGCGAGCCAGTCGGTTTCGGTGTAGTTAGATAGATACGTTTCGAGATTTGTCATTAATATATATATGGTCGGAAACTGACCGTTTTACCAAAGGTGAGATTCTACTAAAGAAATGCGTGATTTGGCAAAAGCGGGCTTGACAAGAATCGCCCAAATTCATAATATCTAAAGTTTCGGACTTTACCGTTCGTTGTATCTATAAGCTCCGCAGTGAGTTTACAGATGGATTTTTGAGAATTGAAACACGGATTGTAGCGTAATAGGTGGGCATCACCGTCCACTGGCGAATTACACATATCTAATATGCCACGCTACAGCAAAGTAACAATTCTCGAGGGTTAGAACATAAATTTAATTCATTCAGCTTTAGTGCTGCTTGAGCTAACTGCCGGATATTATCCGAGCAAGAGTCAGGTAAGACGGTAGTTTTGCCTACTGGATTTTTAAATAGAGAAAACGATGCCTACTATCAACCAATTAGTACGTAAGGGACGCAAGCGGATCAAGTATAAAACCGCGAGTCCCGCTTTGCAGGCCAATCCGCAGAAACGCGGCGTATGCACGCGCGTTTACACCTCGACACCGAAAAAGCCTAACTCGGCTCTTCGAAAGGTCGCCCGTGTGCGGTTGACCAACCAGATCGAAGTTACGACCTATATCCCGGGTATCGGGCATAACTTGCAGGAACACTCGATCGTGCTTATTCGCGGCGGCCGTGTTAAGGATCTGCCGGGTGTTCGTTATCACGTTATCCGCGGAACGCTGGATGCCTCAGGCGTCGCGAACCGAAATCAGTCGCGTTCTAAATACGGAGCAAAACGTCCGAAGGGAGCGAAATAAGAATTTATGCCAAGACGTAGAGTTGCAGTAAAAAGAGAAGTTTTGCCGGATCCGATCTACAACAGCATCGCCGTTACCAAATTTATCAACGGTTTGATGCTGGCGGGTAAAAAGACAACCGCCGAGCAGATCTTTTACGGAGCGATGGTCAAATTGGGCGAAAAGGCACAGGACGAGCCTTTGAAGGTATTTAAGGCCGCTCTCGATAGCGTTGCGCCGACTTTGGAAGTCAAATCACGCCGTATCGGTGGTGCGACGTATCAGGTGCCGCTCGAAGTTTCGCGTGACCGACGCAACACACTTGCGATCCGCTGGATCGTGACCAACGCACGCGGACGCAGCGAAAAGACGATGGAAGACCGCCTGGTTGGCGAGCTGCTCGACACCGTGAACGGACGCGGCGGCGCAATGAAGAAGAAAGAAGACGTGCTCCGCATGGCAGAAGCGAACAAGGCGTTCGCACATTATAGGTTTTAGTTAAATGGCAACGATCAGCTTAGACAAATATAGAAACATCGGCATTATGGCCCATATCGACGCGGGTAAGACCACGGCGACTGAGCGCATTTTGTATTACACGGGTGTTTCGCACAAGATCGGCGAAGTTCACGAAGGAACGGCGACGATGGATTGG